>JBIKMD010000319.1:0-5723 GCA_044359465.1 Myxococcota bacterium | reverse complement strand
CCGAAGACCTGCATCGCCTCGCGGGCATTCGGCGTGAAGTCGTGCGGGCGCAGGCGGCGATCGAAGCCCCACCGATTCGGCGGGCGCGCGATAGGCTCCCTTGGTTGCTCGTTGGCCTCGTCGGCAGCAGCCTTGCGACGCTCGTGATGGCGGCCTTCGAGCGCGTCATCTCGGAGCGCGTAGTCATCGCCTTCTTCGTTCCGGCGATCGTCTATCTCGCGGACGCAATGGGAACGCAGTCAGAGGCGGTCGCCGTCCGCGGTTTGTCGCTTAGCCGAGCGTCGATCTGGCAGCTCCTCCGGGGCGAGGTCTGGACCGGCCTCATCATCGGCTCTGTCCTCGCGCTCATCGCACTCGCGCTCGTTGGTTTCTCTTTTCATGATTGGCGCCTCGCTTTCACTGTTTCTCTTTCGGTGATCTGTGCGGGTGCAGTGGCGTCTTCGCTCGGCTTGACGTTGCCGTGGCTGCTCTCGCGCACGGGCATCGATCCGGCGTTCGGCTCGGGGCCGCTCGCGACGATCATTCAGGACGTCTTGAGCATCGGGATCTACTTCGGGCTGGTCACGTTGCTCTTGTAGCTTCCACTCGAGTGCCGCTGGCCTGGACAAGGCGCGAAACGTGTCCACTGTATTCAGCGTGTTACGTGCTTGCACCAAATGTGGCGCCGCGAATCGAGTGCCGGCGCGACACCTCGCCTCACGCGGCAAGTGTGGCAAGTGTCAGGCGGCACTTCCGCCTCTTGATACGCCGCTCGATGTTTCTGCCGCGGAATTCGACGAGATCAACCGTGAGTCTCAGGTGCCGATCCTTGTCGACTTCTGGGCCAGCTGGTGCCCTCCGTGTCGGATGGTCGCGCCAGAGGTGAAGAAGCTCGCTGCAAGCCAGACGGGAAAGCTCGTCGTGTTAAAGGTGGACACGGAAGCGAATCCGCAAGTCGCCTCACGCTTCGCGGTTCAGAGCATTCCAAACTTCATCATCTTGCGCGGCGGGAAACTGCTGGCGCAGCGTCCTGGCTACGCGCCCGAACAGGAGCTTGCTGCCTGGGTTCGCTCGGTGGCTTGAGATCCGGCTGCGCGTTGCTGCCGATTCAAGAAAAGCGCGCGAGCGAGATGCGTGCTGGAGACTCTTCATCGCCAATGTCGTGGGCGCGCATCTTCTCCCACAAGCACTTTCGCGAGATGCCGAGCAACTTCGCGGCAAGGAGCCTCCTGCCATGGGTGGCGCTCAAAGCTCGCAGGACGCAACTCCGTTCGAACGCGTGCAGTGCTGTCGAGAGCGGTTGCGAGTCTGTCGAGATCAATGCGTCAGCCGATTTCTCCCAAAAGTCGGGTGGCAGATGCTCGACCCTCACTTCCTGCCCAGCTGCCAGAACGACGGCACGTTCGATCGCGTGCTGCAGCTCTCGAACGTTTCCTGGGTACGAATGTCGCGAGATCCGTTCCCATGCGGATGGTGTAATCCGCGCGGGTGGCCGTCCTCCTCGCGCGACCGCCCGGCCGATGAAGGCTTCAACGAGTTGAGGGAGATCTTCGACACGTTCACGAAGCGGCGGAACGCTGAGCTCGATGACGTTCAAGCGATAGAATAGGTCTTCCCGAAACAGGTTCTCTCGGACGCGCTTGCGAAGATCGCGGTTCGTCGCCGAGACGACCCGTACGTCGACCTTCACTGAGTTGTTCGTCCCGATGGGATCGATGGAGCCCTCTTGTAGGACCCGAAGCAGCTTCGCCTGCATGGCCAAAGACATTTCGGCAACTTCGTCGAGGAACAGGGTACCGTGGTCTGCGGCCTTGATTCGTCCCTGGCGGCGCTGCGCTGCTCCTGTGAAGGCACCGCGCTCGTAGCCGAATAGCTCCGCCTCGATGAGCGTCTCCGGGAAGGCCGAGCACGCAATTGCGATGAATGAGTTCCCCTTGCGAGTGCTCTGCGCATGCAGACGCCTCGCGACGAGCTCCTTTCCGCTTCCGGTTTCGCCCAAAATGAGGACAGTGGCTTGGCTGGTTGCGACAGTGGTGATTCGGTCCATCAACTGAGCGAGTGGTTGCGACCGCCCGATGAGGATACCGTCGTCCTCTTCGCCCGACATCGAACTAGACCGCAGGCGTTGGGTCGTCGCGCGCCGTTCGAGAATGTTCCGAACGCTCGTCAACAGGTCGGACGGACTCACTGGCTTAGTCAGATAGTCAGCCGCCCCATTCTTCAATACTTCGACGGCGTCCGAGAGTTGGCCAAACGCAGTGATGACGACGACTTCGGTCTCGGAAGAATGCCGCCGTAGGTACCGAAATAGCTCAAGACCACTCATGTGGGGCATGCAAACATCGGTGATGACCAGATCGTAAGTTCTGCGCGCGCAGGCTCGCTTTGCAGCGAGACCGTCCTCCGCGGCCGCGACGTCGTAACCCTCGGAACGCAGCGTCTCCTCGAACGCTTCTCGAAGCAGATCGTCGTCCTCTACGACCAGTATGGAGCTCATACCCTTTTTCCCCCTTTGGTCACCGTAAAGGAATTCCACCCCGACGCGCGCCGTGGCTCGTTGCTCTCGCCAAGCGCGATCCTCACTAGCTTAATCATTGTTCCGAACGAACGGAGTCGGGTTCATGCGGTGGCAAGGGAACAACGAGTACCGGACGGCGAGCGTGCCTGAGGACATTTTCGGCAACAGATCCGAGAAACGCGCGCCTAAAACCTGTCCTTCCATGAGTGCCAACGACGATGAGATCGGCGCTGCCCATTTCCGCCTCGTGCAAGATCACCTCTACCGTGAAGCCTTCTCGCGCGTGCGTTGTGACCTCACGGACACCAGCGGTTTCTGCCGTGCGCCGTCGCGTGTTCAACGCCGCGTTGACGCTGGCCTCCTCGGCCTCGTACGCGTCCGAAGGTGGCGGTACAAATCCTGTGGCAGTGACGACACCCGGCACCTGGTATACGTGCAGTAGCTCGAGCGTGGCATCGACGCGGGCCGCGAGATCGCAAGCGACGTCCAATGCATGATCTGAATGTTCGGAAAAATCCGTCGCGAGCAAGACTTTGCGAACTGTCATGGTGCTTTCTCCTTCGTCCCCCTTGGTTACCTCCCGGTGACATCGATCAGGTGACTGCAACGCCGCGCACGAAGACAGCGTCAGTCCGCGTACATCATTTCCGCCAGTGACGGCGCATCGTCGCCGCGCTCGCGCCGTTGCTCCACGGCATGCACGCGCTCGCGTACGGCGACGACCGAGTCGGGGTTGAGCGAGATCGAATCGATGTTGTACTCGACCAGCGTCTCCGCGAACGCTGGATCGTCGCTTGGGGCCTGGCCACAAAGACCGACCGTGACTCCCGCCGCGTGTGCGCGCTCGATCACTTCGAGAATCAAGGTCGTGACGGCTTCGTTGCTCTCGTCGAAGCTTTCGGCGAGCAGCTCCGAATCGCGATCGATGCCGAGCGTCAACTGCGTGAGGTCATTGCTGCCGATGGAAAAGCCGTCGAAGCGTTTGGCGAACTTCTCGGCCAAGATGACGTTCGACGGGATCTCGCACATCACGAGGATCTTGAGCCCGTTCTTGCCGCGCTCGAGCCCTGCTTCGGCCATGACGGAGAGCACCTTGTCCGCTTCGGTGAGCGTTCGGCAGAACGGAATCATCAACGCAATGTTGCTGAGACCGAGGTCCTCGCGCGCCATCTTCATCGCAGCGCATTCGAGCATGAACGCTTCACGGTAGCGCGCATGGTAGTAGCGCGATGCGCCGCGAAAGCCGATCATGGGATTTTCCTCCTCTGGCTCGAAGTCGCGACCGCCGAGCAAGTTCGCATACTCGTTCGTTTTGAAGTCGCTCATGCGGACGATGACGGGCTTTGGATATTGCGCCGCGGCGAGCGTAGCGACGCCTTGAGCAAGCCGTTCGACGAAGAATTGTCCCGCCTTGTTTCCTCGCAAAGCTTCGAGCTTTGTTCGAGTCGTAGCGTCTGACACGCGCTCGGGATGAAGCAGCGCCATCGGGTGCACGCCGATCTCGTTCGCAATGATGAACTCCATGCGCGCGAGCCCGATTCCGTCGGTCGGCAGGCGCCAATGCCGAAACGCGCTCCCGGGATCGGCGAGGTTCATCATGATCTTCGTGCGCGTCTTGGCCGGCGGGCCGATCGTCACCGCGTGTTTCTCGAAGCGGAGCTTGCCGGCATAAGCGCGCCCTTCATCCCCTTCGGCGCACGACACCGTGATGTCACCGCTCAGGACTCGCGTGCCATTAGCGGTACCGACGATCGCCGGGATCCCGAGCTCGCGGCTCAAGATCGCGGCGTGACAAGTACGGCCGCCATGATCGGTGACGACTGCGGCCGCTTTGCGCATCACAGGCAGCCAATCGGGATCGGTCATTTCCGTTACGAGCACGGAGCCCGGTTCGAAGGGCTCGTCCGGACGAGAGAGAACGCAGGCGCGCCCGACAGCGATCGCATCGCCGACGCTGCGTCCGCGCGCAAGGACGGTGCCTGTTTCCTGCAAAGCAAAGCGGGTGATGGCGCCCGCGAGTGCCTGTGATTGCACCGTCTCCGGACGCGCTTGCACGATGAACAGCTCGCCAGTGAGCCCATCCTTCGCCCACTCGATGTCCATCGGCGTCTTCTTTCCAGCACGTTTCGAATAGTGATTTTCGATCTGCACCGCCCAGCGCGCGAGCGTCAGAGCGTCTTCGTCGCTGAGGGCAAGCTCCGCACGAGCGGCGTCAGGCGTATCAATGTTCTTCGTGGTGCTGTCGCCGCTGGAAAAGACCATCGTGCGAGCCTTACTGCCGAGCTTCTTGCGCAAGATTGGGCGCTTCGTTGGGTCCGCAAGTGCGGACTTGAAGACCCAGATCTCGTCCGGATCGATCGCGCCTTTCACGACGTTCTCGCCGAGGCCGTAGGCGGCGTTGATGAGCACGACGTTTGGAAATCCGGTCTCCGTATCGATGGTGAACATGACACCGGCGCTGCCTTTGTCCGAGCGCACCATCTCCTGAACACCGATCGAGAGCGCAACCTTGTCGTGATCGAAGCCTTTGCTTTCACGATACGCGATCGCTCGGTCGGTGAAGAGTGATGCGTAGCACCGCGTGCAGGCCGTGAGCAGCTCCGCTTCGCCTGTCATGTTCAAGAACGTTTCCTGCTGCCCGGCGAAGCTCGCAGTGGGAAGATCCTCGGCCGTTGCGCTGCTTCGCACCGCGACCGACACAGATCCGCCCCGGCGTTGGCACAGCGCTCGGTACGCCGCCGTGATTTCTTTTTTTAGATCGTCCGGCAGCTTGGCGGCGAGAAACAGCTCGCGAATGGCGCGCCCCGCCGCGCTCAACGATTGCTCGCCACGATGGTAGCGATCCAGCTCTTGTTGGATGAGCGGCGACAGACCGTTGTGCTGGAGCAAGCTCCAATAAGCGCGCGAAGTCAGCGCGAAACCACCGGGCACACGAATACCGGCCGAGCTGAGCTCGCGGATCATTTCACCGAGTGAGGCGTTTTTCCCGCCAACGGTCGGAACGTCTTGATTGTTGATGGCTTCGAACCAAACGAGCAGAGCATCGTGTTGAGTCATGCACGAGGTGTCTGCAAGCCGATGGCCAACAGAATTGCCCGCGGAGATCGGCGCCAGTGCACAGCAGAACGTCGGACGACGTTACTGAGATCGGCTCCGATGTTTCCATTGGGTGACGTATTGCGTGACGTCTATTTCGGATGAGCTGCTGACGGCAGTCGCTCCGACC
>JBIKMD010000255.1:0-6325 GCA_044359465.1 Myxococcota bacterium | reverse complement strand
GCTACGTAGACAGCAAAACAAACAGGGTACATCAGTAACGCGCGGTTGAGCGGCATCGGTACGATGTAAGTCATCGTTGCGATCGCAATGGGGAACACCTGCAGGTAGTCACTCGTGGCGCCACCACTGTCGGCGATGTTGACCAAGGCGTGGGCAATGCAACCAAGTAACAGCAACGTGGCGCCGAGCATCGTGCGCGAGTAACTGTTTCTTCGCCCGGACAAATACACCGCCACAACCATGACAAGGCCGAGAAATGCGCGCGTAGCCTGGTGTATGGTTGAGACCTTCGTTGGCCACAGTAAGTCGACGAAAAACATGAAACAAACGCTAGAGATCCCCACGGCTGCGCCAATACGAACACCGCGGCTCATGCGCTGAGTGAGCGCCTCTTCCAAGCTCGTCGTCGTGTCGAGCTTGGTCTCGAGCATGTGGAACAGCTTGCGCACGCGTCGGTCTATTTACAGATGTAGAATGGGAACTTGGTTTCGCGCACGCCTGCTTCGACGCGCTCGCAGGCCATTGCCGCTTCGTTTTTGGCTTTGCGTTCTTCGTTGATCTTCGCGAAGAACGCCTCGCTCACGAGGATCTCGCCGCCGTGGGCGGTGTCTTCGCCGAGCTTTGACGCAGTATTGACCGAGTCGCCCCACACGTCTTCGTCGCCAATGAGTAGGGTGGGGCCGTAGCCAAGGCCAATCGCCAGGCCCATGTTGTTCTCGTTTTCTGTGTTCGACTTGGCGACTGCCGCCAATAGGTCTTTGGCGAGCGCAAACAAGCTGCTCGCGCTCTGATGCGAAACGAAGAGGTCGTCTGCATCTGCCTTCACCCAGCTACCGCCGTTCTTCTTGATGACGGGTGCTGCGAGCTTTTGTAGCCGGCGAATTTCAGCGAGGAATCCCAAGATGCCCTTTTTCTTGGTGAGCTCCGTGAAGCCGGACATGTCGGTGATCATGATCGCGAGTGGCTTCTCGAAGTCTTTGCGAATGGCTGCGTCGATCTTCTCGACCTCTGCTGGCGTCTTGGCCGCAGCTAAGCGCTGATCCATGTACTTGGCGAGGCGCTGCATTGCCTTACCCTGGTTGGGCACGGTCACGTCATCAGCACTGGGCGCGGCAGCGGCGACTACGAAGAGCAGGCAAAACATCATGATAACCCCGGGGTGCGAGCGAAGTACGCGGTCTCTGGATCCGGCTCATGGGCGAGCGCAGGCGGGATTTTGCCCAGCGAAACGCGCGTCACCGTGTGGATCCCGCCACGAACGTAAAAGTCTCCCACTACGCGCAGATACCTCGGTTTGATCATCTTCGCGATGGTCTGTGCAATTTCATGGGTGACCGCTTCGTGGAATTTCCCTTCGTTGCGGAAAGACCACAAGAACATCTTGAGCGACTTGAGCTCCACGCACTGCTTGTTTGGAACATAGCGAAAGCGAATCGAAGCGAAGTCTGGCTGCCCGGTCAGCGGGCATAGGCAGGTGAACTCCGGACACACGATGTCGATGAAGTACGGGTCTTTGGCTGGGCTTTCGAAGGTGACGATGGTCTTGGATGGTTCGCTTGGGCGTTTCATGTGTTCCGTTTGATGTTGTAGGCGGCGCGTCCGCTGGCAATGAGATGCCCGGGATCACCGACGTGATGCGCGCTGAGTTGCACGAGCGCCACACGGCCGCCCATGCGCACTACCTTAGCGTGCCCTATGAGATCGCCCGGAGTGCACGGGCGCAAATAATCGACCAAGAGATCGATGGTGGAAACGCTATCACCGGCTTGAATCTGCGTGAACACCGCAGCGCCGCCGGTCGCATCTAGAAGTGCCGAAATAACGCCGCCGTGCACTGCCGGCCGGGTGACGTCGCCAATGAAGTCTTCGCGAAAAGGGAGCCTGATGCGCACCTCACCCGGCTCAATCGACTCGACTTTCATACCGAGCAAACGATTGAAGGGAATGACGTTCTCCATTACATGACGGAGCACTGCCGGTGTTGGCGTGGGCACCAAGCTATCGCTCATGTACGATTTTCCCGTCGATGAGAGTCATGTCCACGCTGCCCCAATAGAATGACAAGGGCTCGGAAACGTCCACTTTTCGCGACAAAATCACCAGATCCGCTGCGCGGCCTACGGCCAGTGTGCCAAGCTCTTTTTCAGCGTGCAGGGCCCAAGCGGCGCTCTCGGTGTAGGCTTTGAGTGCTTCAGTGAACGACAGCTTTTGCGCCGCAACCCAACCTTCTTTCGGAAGACCATGCCCGTTGCGCCGGGAGGTCGCTACTGCGAGGCCCATGAGCGGGTCGAGGCTCATGACGGGCCAATCGCTGCCAAAAGCGACCACGCCGCCTGCGCTACGAATGTCGTTCCATGGGAATATGTGCGGCAGACGCTTCTTGCCAACCTTGCTTTCCCACACACCTTTGCCAGGAACATCGGCGGGCTCGGCGTGGTACGGTTGCATGGAGGCCACTACGTCACTCGTGTGGAACCTTGGCGCATCAGCTGGATCGAGCGTTTCGATGTGCTCGATGCGGTGCCGCCTATCCGTGGTGCCATTGCGCTGCGCGGCGCGTGAAAACGCATCGAGTGAGCTGCGTACCGAGAGATCACCAATCGCGTGAAGGCTCACGGAGAAGCCTTCCTTGTCCGCATTGCTGACGAGCGTGCCGAGCTCTGCGGGTGACAGGTGCATCTCGCCACGCACTTTGGGATTGTCAGCGTACGGCTCTATGAATGCGGCGGTGTCTGACTCGACGACGCCGTCCACGAAGCCCTTGAGCGTGCCGAAGCGTACCCGCGAACCCGCTGCCGCTAGCGTGGCGCGCTGCGCTTTGGCTGCGCTCAAATCAGCGCTGAGCAATGGGGAGAAAAAGACGCGGATTTGCAGCAGGCCGGCTTTGTCGAGCGCAAGGTAGGCGTCGAGGGTTTTGTCGTCCTCCACAAAATCGTTGATGGCGGTCAGGCCTGCAGCAAACGCGTGCTTTTGCGCAGCTAAAATGCCGGCTTTGCGCTCCTCAACGCTGGGCTCAGGCGTTTGCAACAAGTCCATCGCGTCTTCCAGCAAGGCCCCGGCGGGTGTGCCGTCTTTTTCCCGGATGATTCGCCCGCCCTTGGGATCCTTGGTGTCCTTGGTGATCCCCGCGAGCGCCTTGGTATTCGCCCACGCCGTGTGCCCGTCATAAGACAAAATCACCACAGGCCGATCGATGACATCGAGGAGCTGACGTGTGGGGTAGCCAGGTTGAAACGCGTCATAGCTAAAACCTCGGCCGACGATCCAGGCGAGGTCTTTGTGCTCCTGCGCGTAGGCGACGATGCGGTCCACCATCTGCTGCGGCGTCCTGAGACCGTCCACCCGCACGCGGGTTTGCCCCAGGCCGCCTTTGGCAAAATGCATGTGCGAGTCGATGAAGCCTGGCAGCACGAGACGGCCGCCTGCATCGATGGTGCGGCTCGCAGTGTAGGTCTGGCCGTTTTTTGCCGAATAAATCGCAAGGATGCGGCCTTGGCTGATCGCGATCGCGTCTGCCTGCGGCGACGTGGGAATGACGGCGTTCGTGATGGTGAGGTCGGCGCTGGGGTTGCCGGCAGCGAGCACGAAAACGAAGGCGAAAAGCATGCGCAGCGCCCTCTACTATCTGGCGCGCCCGGTCAACCGTAGCGTCCGCTTGCGTTGCATTCGAACCCGCGGTGTAAACTTTTCTCGCCACCGGCGACGCGGCGCCAAGCCTGCTGACAAGCCGATTTCGGATCGTCCGCGGAGCTCGAATTGGGGTCGCCTTCGGCAGCAATGTTGCAACCGCATCTCCCTCCGCGTATACCTCGCCCGTGGCAGCTGTTCGGCTCAAGGTAAATCCAGACAATCCCAGCGAGAAGCATATTGCGCGCGCGGTGCAAGTGTTGGCTGAGGGCGGCGTCGTTGTTTATCCGACGGACACCGCGTACGGCATTGGCTGCGACATCTACGCAAAGCGCGCGATTGAGCGCATCTACATGTTGAAACGCATGGATCGGAAGCGTCCGCTTTCGTTCGTGTGTTTCGATCTGTCTGATATTTCGCGGTATGCCGGCGTCGACAATTTGCAGTACCGCATCTTACGTCAGCACTTGCCTGGCCCGTACACCTTCATTCTTCCGGCAACCAAAGAAGTTCCCAAGGTTCTAACTTCGCGTCAGCGCACCGTCGGTATTCGCGTGCCGCAGCACCCGGTGTGCATGGCGCTAGTGAAGAAGCTTGACCATCCCATCGTTTCGACGACGGCGAGTTTGTACCGCGGCATCGTTGAAAACGACGAGGACGCGCGTGCGGCAAGCCGGCGTTTTGTCACGGCGTTTGATCTGGAAGATCAAAACCAAGACGCGCCGAGCGTGCAGCAACAAAAAGATCCGGCGAACGAAGAAGTGTTTACCGATCCAGACGTCATCGAGCAGCGCATTGGCCACGCGGTCGATCTGATTATTGACGTGGGACCATTGCCGTTTTCGCTGTCTACCGTCGTCGATTTGACCGGTTCCTCGCCCAAAGTCCTCCGCAAAGGCGTGGGCGATGTTACAAAGCTCACTTAGCCGATTCCTGCTCATCGCGACGCTTAGCCTCGGCTGCGACTACATTAACTCGCCGCGGACGGACCCTGCTGACCCGGTCACGCTGTCTCTGATCAATGACACCGGCGCTGTGATCTATCTCGCGCTGAATGATAGCTATTCGCCCCTCGATGCAGCCGTGAAGCTTCGCAGTAAGGACGGCGCGCCGTTTACTGCTGCGCTCTCGTGTGCGTCGGTGAGCTGCGCGTCTGGGTGTGAAGTCGAAACCTGCGCTGCGCAGCGTGCCGTGCGTGAATTGGCACCGGGCGAAGCGTTGCTCGTGGAGTGGAATATCACGCGCTACGACGCGGGGGCTCAGACCTGCGCGGACAGCAATTTCGTGTGCCTCGTTGGAACGCGCGCGGCCGAAGGGCGCTACCTAGCGGACGTCTGCTTCGCGCGAGCGATCAAAGCCGCGCAAACGCAGGACCTGCAGCCGGCGCGCTTGCAACGGCTGGTTGACGACGGGGCGGTCATTCTCGGCGCAGCGCTCGATGGCGAGGAGTGCCTGCAAACGCGCGAGATCGGGGTCCCGGCTTACGACGTTCGCCATCAAATCACTATCCGCTAAACGCCGGCGATAGCGGCCCAGAATCAAGCCGCACCTTTCACGGGGACGGCGCGTTGCTGAACGACGCGATCGTAGTGACGGTAGCCGAGTTGATCGAGCGCGGATTTTGGCGCGAGGCCAATGTCGACAAGGGTCTTGATATCGTAGGTCCCAGCCAGCACGGGGGGATGGTACTGGTCGAGTGCTCGCTCCGTGGCGAGCGTGCCAATGGGCGACAGCACTTGGTCCGTATGCGTGTGAATGAAATGCGCCATGCTGAGCCGGCTGTAGCCGGGCGTCATGGGCGCGGTGATTTCGTGCGGCGTAGCGAGGAACAAACCGCCGCTGAAGATCTCGAGCTGCTGGCCGACTTGCGCCACGATGCAGCCTGGTTTTGGAATGCCGGCAATGCGCTCGCCGCCCGGGGATTCTTTGGTGGCGCGCGTGCGCAGATAGAGGCCGCTGCCGTTGTCTGGTTTGGGTGAGGTTTCGCCGTGCGGGTTGAGAAAGCGTCCGCCCGGTAGAAGCGTGAGCATGTTGAAGTCGGTGTGCTCTTCGCCCCACACCATGCCCGTTCCCACTTGCGATTTACTGAGCGGCAAGTAGCGCAGGGCGCGTGTCACGTGCGGGCCATTCATGATGCGTGAGGTGAACGCTGAGTCGTCGAGGCCAAGCGCAAGCGCTGCGCCTTCCAAAAGTAGCTCACCCGCATCTTGTAGCGCGCGAGAAACGGCGGTGAAGCTGCCGCGAAAATCGAGGCCGTCTTCTGGCCACACATTGTCTGCGTAGATTTGCGGATAGCGGCGCTTGTCTTGCGGCAACGCTTCCGTGGGCGACATGAAGTAACATTCTTTGAAGTCGGGCTGGCCACCGAGCACAGCGACTTCAGTGTTCGGCGGGGTCCAGCCGCGTTGGTACCACATCTCCGGACGAGCGAGCAGCGCCTTGTCTTGCT
Organism: Myxococcota bacterium; assembly: GCA_044359465.1. GTDB lineage: Bacteria > Myxococcota > JADLHZ01 > JADLHZ01 > JADLHZ01 > JADLHZ01. Next base: position 249 of record JBIKMD010000255.1, on the reverse strand, counting down.
CTGGTCGCGCCGAGAACGTTTGGTAGGCAGCATAAAAGCGATCCATGAGCTGGGGGCTCAAGCCGTGATTGCTCACGTACACGAGACCAAACTGACTGAACGCCAGTTTGATGGCTTCCGCCGCCAAGGCGCGCTCGAGTGGATTCTGCGAGCGGAGGTCGTTGAGGTCTACCGTTGGGATATGTTCTGTTACCATGTACGTCTAACCCTCACAGTGTGTGTGCCCTGATTTCCGGCCGCGGCTTACCC
>JBIKMD010000254.1:0-6333 GCA_044359465.1 Myxococcota bacterium | reverse complement strand
ATCAAGGGTTGGCAGCTCGATCGCACGTTGTTGCAGTTGCTCACGCGCGGAACCGCCCTCGTTGAGAGCGTGCGACCAAACTTGGTGACCAACCCGCATGAATGGCCTGGGTTTCTTGTTGGCAACCTGATCGATACACTCGGCACGGGCGTGATTCGCAAGACGCTCGAGGAAGCACGCGGAGCAGATGCCGCCTTTCCGGAGGCCACACCGTATTTCGATGCATTCGAAGGTGAGGTGGCTTATCGGGACGGACTGTACGAAGAAGCGATAGACCTAGCGATGCGCGCGCTCGCGTCGCTCGATAAACACGAAGCGCTGCTGCGTTGGCGCACACTTGCTTGGCAGGCAGACGCCATGACGCACGAGGGCCGTGTGAGTGCGGCTGCTGCTGCCTATCAAGAAGTCTTGGAGAAGTTTCCCTCTGTGTTGCGCATGCTAGAGATCGCCATCCCAGCGACCGTCTCTCATGATGGAAGCACCCAGGCGGAGAAGGTGGCGAGCCGGCTCGAGGGGTCACGTCGCTTCGACGTGAAGCAAGAGGCACCGTTTGCGCTCGCAGTGTCGACTCGCGGCGACAAGCTCGAAATCTGTTTGCGCAATCAGAACGGAATGCAGATTTCGTGTTCGCTTGGCGACTCTGCTGATGCCGTGCTGTCGACCTTTCATGCCGATTGTTTTTCGCCGCGTGTGGCGCTCGGTCAGCTCGATCTCAATAGTCTAGACGGTAGCACCGGAAGCAGCAGTGCCGATGACGCGCTCAAGTCGGTGCTGCCATGATTCTGCTGGCGCTCACTTTGCTCACAGCAGAACCCTTTGTTCGTCACCATCCCAATTGCCAGGTAGCAGAACGCGGAAATTTGGTGGGTGGAAAACGCGATGGTGTTTGGATCACGTGGAGCCCAAGCGGCGCAAAAACGAGCGAGGGGTCCTATGTACGCGGACAGCGCGAGGGGATTTGGACCTTCTATTCCGACGCAGGCATGAAGCAGACTTCCGGTCCCTTTGTGAAAGATCTCGCTGAAGGTACATTCGGCGAATATTCGCCAAGCGGCGCCAAGTGGCGCGATGTGGTGTTGCACCGCGGGCAGCGCGTGACGCCAGAGGCCAAGGCCTGCGCGGCAAAACATGGCCGCTGGGTCGTGGACTATGCTCAACGTGAAGAAGGGTGCGCCATAGACAACAAGCGCGAAGGCGTGTGGCTCACCTTTCATGACGACGGCAGCAAAAAGAGCGCGGGCACCTACCGTCAGCACAAGCTACACGGCAAGCTCAGCGAGTGGCATGCAAATGGTGCGCTTTTTCACGAAGGCGATTACAGCGAAGGGTTGCCAACAGGGCGTCACCGATTCCTTGGCGCCAGCGGCGAGGTGTTCGGCGAGTCGATGATTGACGGCGGCACCGGCGTTTGGGTGCGTTATGCGCGTGACGGAAAGCGCGCGGAAGACTTCGTGCTCAAAGAGGGCCGCTACGATGGTCCCTGGCGTCTCTACTACGAGAATGGCGCGCTCAAAGAAGACGTCATGTACGTGAACAACCAAACACACGGCGAGTTTCGCGCATGGTATCCAAACGGAGCGCTCAAGTGGAAAGGACGCTACGAAAACGATCAACGTAGCGGTGAGTGGTTTGGTTGGTACATGAACAACCAGCCCCAATTTTTTGGCCACTACGTAGATGATCGTGAAACTGGCGCCTGGCGCTACCTGACATGGTCAGGGCAGCCGCTAGCATCAGGCGAGATGGCGTTCGGCCGGCGTACGCGCATTTGGTCCCTGCACGAGGACGACGGCACGCTGCAGCGCACCGGGCCGTATGAATACGGAAAAATGAATGGAAAATGGAAAGAGTTCTGGGCCACCGGCGAGCCGTGGCGAGAGGTCGAGTACATTGATGATCTCGAGGCCAGTGACGCGGCGGCCAGCTGCGCACAGCGCGGAGGACGCTGGGTGCGTGATGGCTCCGCCCGTCGTCTCGGTTGTGAGGTCTGCAAACCGGAACCTGATGACAGCATCAGCATTGTGGGCGTGGGCTTTTGGCAGTGGTGGTTTCCAAACGGCGCACTCGAACGAGAGGGTTCGCTTGCAGACGGCAAACCCGTCGGGGAGTGGCGCAGCTTCTTCGACAACGGGCAACTCAAGACGCGTGGATCGTACGCGGCAGGCAAGGAACAAGGTGAGTGGACGGGGTTCTACCGTGACGGCCAAGTGCGTTTTCGAGGGCGTTACAAGAACGGACTCGCAGAAGGGAACTGGGAGAGCTTTCACGCGAATGGAAAGACACTCTCGCGCGGTGCGTACAACGCCGGAAAACGTGTGGGGGCTTGGGTCTACTTCGACCGCGACGGTAAGCGGGAAGAACAACAGATAACCAACGACGCGGAGAAGTGAGCCTCAGGGAAACATCGAGCTGATCGTATAGGCGACTTCGCACGCATAGACGGAGCTGTCTGTGGCAGAGGATTGTAGCTCGAGCGAGTAGACGCGGTAGGCGCCCGCCGAGGTGTCGTAAGCGACGGGGAGTTGGCACGCTGCGGGCCACGTGAGCGGTCCGCTCTGGCCTATGACTTGTTTCGTGGTGCCCGCGCTGTTTTGCCCAGTGCAATTGGCGGTAGTTGGTGTGCCGCTGTTGCCGCGCGTCACTTTCAACGACACACTAATGTCACCAGTCACAGGAGGACCCACCGAGCAACGAAAGCTGGAGAGGAGAGCGCCTTGCGGCAGGTGCAACAGTGCGCTCATGGTGGTGACTTGGCCGACGGTTGTGCGTGTCATGCCATCGAAGGTGCGAATCCAAGGCACCGCGCTCCCACTCCCAAGGGGCTCGAAGTCATAAGCACGCACGATGTAGGTTCGTGTCACTGGTGCAGGCAAGCTCGCGTTCGCCCGAGCGCAGGCAATGACGCCAGAAGGGCTCACGCTTCGCACAAATTGTCCGGCCGGGCAGCCACCCGAAAACAAGTCAGTGGTCCCGTTCGTGCCTGCGCTGCCTTTGGGGCCTGTTGCGCCTTTGCTCCCTTTTTCACCACGCAGAACGAAGGTGGCGGCCTGCGCGTTCGCACTCACCAAGGCGAGCAGCATGAAACAAACAATACTTCTCATGGCAGCGCCTTTGTGACGTTGTACGCAACATCGCAGCCGAAGAAGACCAACGACACGCTAGTAGACGTGGTCCACACTTCGATGCTGTGGGCATTGTAGGAACCTGGGCCGTTCACCAGCGTAGAGGAGACCGGCGCAATACAACCAAGGTCTGGATTGGGTCCTGCGTAAAGCGTTAGGTCGAGGCTTTGCACTGTTCCTGACGCAGCATCAACGCTTGTCACGTTATTGCTGCAGCCGCAGGACGCCGCCACACCATTACACGTCGTGCCCTGAACGGACCATGCCATACTGATGGCTTGATTCGCCGCACTTCCGGGAACGTCGTCGATCACCCAGCAGCGCACGTTCTGGATCGTGGCGCCTTCCGGCAGATGTAAATTCGCGATCATTCGCTCCGTTTGATTGGCGTCTCGTCGGCTCATGCGATCTTGGAGTTGCGCCCACGGATAAGTGCCTGCGTCCAAGAAGGTTTTCGCGGCAAAATCTGCGACACCCGCCCAGTAGTAGCGTGTCGTGCTGGCAATTCCTGGCCCAGGCGGTTGGCACACCGCACTCCCTGATTGAATGCCACGGAGCACGCTCGGCGAGCTGCAGGTGCGACCAAGCGCATTGCTGCGGAGGCCGTCGACGCCGTTTTTACCTGTTGCGCCTGTTGCGCCAGTGACGCCTGCAGGTCCGCGCAGAGACGTGCTTGCGTCACGGAGGGGAGTCGTTGCAACAAACAGCAGCATCGCGAGCATCATGGAAGCACCGAGCTTAGGGAATAGCGAACGTGACAACCGTAGATCGCCGTTGCGCTGCTGCTGGTGGCGACCAGAATCTCGTAAGCCGATTGGGGACCACCGCTGCCCGCGTTGATCACAGGCTGCGCGCACGCCGCTGAGATGCTGCTCGAGAGGATCGCCTGAGGCGCCGCGGAGGTGCCAGCGTTCGTCGTTGTGGGAGTAGGCGAAGTACAGTTGTTCACTATCTTGCCAACGGTTTTGGTGAGCCCCGCGCTCACGTTGACGCCTGAGCCCGCGTCGTTATCGAGGACCCAGCAGCCATATTGATTGACGATGGCTCCACTCGGCAGCCGCACCGAAGCGATCATGAATTGCGAAGCGCCCACAGTTCCGTCCGGGGCGAGTGAGACGCTCGACCTTGCCCACACGTTGTCGCCAGTGCCGTTACCACCACCAAAGCGACGAAAATCCTGCGGGCCGACGAAGAAGTAACGATAGGGAACCCCGGCCCCGTCCGTTGGCTCGACCTCGCCGGAGAATGGCGTACAAGTGATGCCGCTCGGAAACGCAGAGATGAAGCTGTCCGCAGGACACGCAGCATCGAACTGAGGCGAGTCTGCGCCGCTCAGGCCGTCGTCCCCGCTCGGACCCGTGGCACCTGGGTCGCCTTGTTCTCCCTCCTGCAAAACCACGTCAGCATCTGCCGCGCGGTAAGCATTGATGACACGCAGCTTGAACGCGCCATCGGCGCTCGCCACAATGGCTGCTTTGGCGGCCGCAGACAGATACAAAGTCGCGCTCGTCTCGCTTAGGTTCGCAAGAATGAAGGGCGCCATGAGCTCCGCGCCGGACGTGCTGAGCAGCCGCGCGTCGTTGAGCGTTGCGAGGCCTGCACCACTAAGAATGAGGCCGTCGTAGATGCGGCCTGGCTGCTCGGTGCTGTTGCCAATGATGTCTGCAATCGTGGGCGGCTGCGTGTTATTCCCGGTGCCCGTACCGCTCGTGGGCCCCGTGATTCCCGTGTTGCCTGTGCTGCCAGGCAAAGGTGTTAGGTTGGTGTCTACGATCTGGCTGAACGAACAACCAGCGATCAAACTAGCAATCAGTGTCCACAGCCGCACGGGGGTAGTGTGCCACAAACTGGGCATCCTATACTCGCTCCTGTGCCGACAAATGCGGGTGCTCAGAATACCGCTACACCAGCACGCAAGAGCAGGCGAATCACCACCTGCATGGGCAGACCCTGAATGCTCGTTCGGTCCCCATCGATCTTACTGAACAATGCTTGGCCTCGCGCCTCAATGCGATACCCCCCGGCGCAACCTTGCCATTCTCCCAGGGCGACGTACGCCGCCAGTTCCGCCTCGCTGAGGTTGCGCACGGTCAGGTGCGCAACGTCTACTTCTGTCTTGCAGAACGAAGCGCTGACGACACAGACCCCGGTGAGGATGTCATGCTCACGTCCGCAGAGCGAACGGAGTTGCAACGCGGCGGCCTTGGCATCTTCAGGTTTACCAAGCGCGCTGCCATCACGCGAAACCAGTTGGTCTGCTCCAATCACGAGTGCGTTTGGAAAACGCGCAAGCACGGCGCGCGCTTTTCGTTTCGCCAGCGTTGCGACCATTTGTTCCACGGTGAGCGTAGGTGACACGACTTCGTCGACCCCGGGCGCGACGGCGCGATAGGGCAAGCCAAAACCATCGAGCAACGCTCGGCGCGCGGGCGACGTGGAAGCAAGAATCAGATCAACCAAGGCGAAAGCTCCTGTGAGACCGTAGTCATCGGGTGGGCTGCGATAGCTGGTGTCTTCATAGCGCAAGCGAGAAGCGTTGCGAACGAATAGAGCAAATGCCAGAACAAGACCGTGTTCGCTCACTTACTCTTTGCGTTGTCTTTCGAGCTCGCTTCTGACGTCATTGCGACGCCGCTCACTGAAGCGTCGAAAGCAGATCAGCCTGCAGTCATCACCAAGCTCACCCAAGCGCTCACCTCGAACGGCGGCTGTGTGTTCTCGTCACGCGAGACGGTGCGTTTTATTTTCGTGCTTCGTTTCGATGAAGGTGGCGCGGTGTCCAAAGTCGAGCCCAGTTACGTGCCCGAGCGTGAACGGGCTTGTTTGATCGAGCGCGTTGGCAAGATCAGCTTGGGGCGTGCAAGCGGTGCGCGTGCGTACGCGGTAAACGCGTCAGTCAAGCCGGCTGGGTAGCGGTCAAACAGCGAAAGAGACCATACGCACGGCCGCAGCGCGTGGCATCGATCACTTCGGTCTCGAAGCCGCGTTTCTCGTACTCGCGTTTCCATTCTCCTTCGTATTGCTTCACGAGCGCTTGGTACGCAGGCGGGAAACCTTCGGGTTTGAAGGACGGCACGAACGCAAACTTACGCGTACCTTCGTTTACGAGCAGCGCGTTGGCGGGTGAATAGAACACACCGTTCCACCCTGTGGGCTGTGCGCTGTCTTGTTCCAGGTAAACAGGCGGCATCATTGGCAGGCGTGTGACTTT
>JBIKMD010000253.1:0-6353 GCA_044359465.1 Myxococcota bacterium | reverse complement strand
ATGCCGCCCCAACTTGCGGTCACAAATTGTGACCGCAAGTTTGCCCACTCCGCCTCCGTAAGCTGAAACATGAAGTCGTCTGGAAACCGGTCGATGTTGCGTTTCACGGCTTGCACTAGCGCCTTCGTCTTTACGCCGTAGAGAGCGGAAAGATCGGTGCTCAGAAGCACACGACAGCCGCGCACCGTGATGATCTTGCTGACAACTTCGTTGAGAATCGCTGGCTTGTTCATCGTACTGCGCCTCCCGTCGCGCGAAACCAAGCGTCGATCGTCACGCTCCGGCCTGGCTCCGTGTGCGCGTTCGAAACCCACTGCGGCTTGAATCGGTCGAGTGCGGTCATCTGTGAGCCCTCGTCCGGAAACGCAGAAGCAAACGCCGTGCGCGCGATCTCCGCCGCCTTGGCAAGTGCCACGTCTTCGGCCGTCTCTCTCTGCTGGTCCGCCGCTTGTGCGACAACGGTACGCCGTCGCGCCGCATGCTTGGCGCGATAGAAATCACGCAGCTGCGGCCAGGCAATCTCCATCAAGCCGTGGGGTGATTTGATTTCGGTCCATGGCGTTCCGTCAGGAGCACCGAAGGTTCGAAGGTTTTCTGGGCAAGCGGCGATCTCGTGGGGATTGTCCTCGGGGAAGCGCTGCATCAATCCTTCAAAGATCAAAACAGCTCTCTCTCTCGACCGCTCCGTCAAAGTGTCAGTGTAACGTTTCCATGCAACCGGCATCGGAGAGTTTCTTTCAGAGCTTTCTTTCAGTTTCTTTGGCTGCGGCGAATTCACATTCAGTTCGGCGTTTTCGTTGGGTTCGCACGACTCAGCGGTACCTCCGACTTGGCTGCTGGTGATGCCGCCGTTTTGGCCGCCGCTGCTGATGCCGTTTTGGCGGTTGGTGGTACCGCTGAAATGGCTCTTGGTGTCTGCCGCCCGCTCCAGGCCACCGAGCGACGGCGAAATGAGGTAGATGTTTCTTTCGCGGCCGCCGCCGCTCTCTTTGAGGATGTGTCCGCCGGCAATGAGATCGCGGATTGTCGTTGCGATGTGCGACTTGTGGATTCGCGTCGCCAAACCAATGTCCGCGGCAGACAACGCGATGGACGCGCGATGATAGCCGAAGGTCTGACGCGCCAAGTACAAGAGGACCCGCATCTCCCGCACGCTCAAATCGAGCTGATAGATCTGATCCCAGAACAGGTTCGGTGCTTTCGTGAACGGAACGACGGGCGTGTTTGCGCCGTAACCAGCGGGCGCAAAACGAAAGCTGGCACGCGCGTCCGAGTGTACGGCCATGTTGGCGGTAGCAGCTGACTTGGATGTTACCGCCTGATCGGCGTTGGGTGGTGACGCCACTTTGGTGGTAACCACCGCATCGGCGGCTACTGCTGACTCGGGAGTAGCCGCCGACACAGCAGCTACCGCTGACGCAGGTGTAGCTGCCAACTCGGCACTCGCAGGTACATCCACATCGGCGGTAGCATCCAAGCTGGCGGCGATAGCTAAACCAGCGGCTAGCGCTGGTTCGGAGGTAGCTGCTGAAACGGCGATCGCTCGCCCCGCATCCAAAACGGCGACAGCATCCGATCCGGCGGCAACAGCTTGCGTGGCCGCTACCGCTGGTTCGGCGGCTACCGCTACCTCGGCGTTAGTAACTTCCGCTGGCTTGGCAGCTACCGCCAGCTCGGCGGTAGCTGGTACTGCTGCGATAGCGGTCGGCTGCACGAGCCACGCGCGACGCTTGGTCGGTTTCCAATCGCTAGCCAAGGCTTGAAACTCGGGGCCGGGCTCTCTCACTTTGATGATTTTTTCTTTGCTCACGCGGCCACCTCCGAGCTTCTGGTGGCAGGTTCACCGCCTATGAGCTCGTGGGTCAGACAGGCCACGTCTTCGGCGCCGGTGGAGCTGCGGTTGTAGAGCCACACGGCGTGCGAACGCTTGCTCGCGTCTTTCAAATCGACGTTTCGCCGAACGACTGTCGTGGTGAGAAATTCACCGTATTTTTGGCGCAGGACGCCCAACGCTTCTTGCGCATGCCCTTCGCGTACGTCGAACAGATTGGGGATGATGCGCACGGCAGGCGAGTGCTCGAACTGCTCCTCGAGGTCGCGCATGATCCGAAACAGCTTTTGAAGGCCCGCGACCGCCAGGAACTCCGTCGAGGCCACCGTGCAAATCTCATCGGCAGCCAAGATCGCGTTGATGGTCACGAGCGAAGCGTTTGGCGCCGTGTCGACGACGATAAAATCCCATTCGTCTCGGATACTGCGCAGCAGCCGGCCTACGCGCTCTTCACGCTTGGGTAGCGGAAACATCTCCATGTCGAGCGACGACAGGTTCAAGTTGGCTGGGATGATGCTGAGCAATGGCGTAATTGGGCGAATCAACGCCTGGATCGGTAGCGGCTCGTCGCCGGTGATCGCGTCCTGGATCGTTGGAGCGCTTTCACGCTCGGCTTCTGAAACGCCGAGGATGTGCGTCGCGTGCGCCTGCGCATCAAGGTCGACGAGGAGCGTCTTGAATCCGCAACACGCGGCGCGCATCGCGAACTGGGCAGCGATGGTCGACTTTCCGACTCCGCCTTTCATGTTCGCGAACACTTTGATCTTGCCTGACGTCGGCGTCGGCTGCCGATGACGAAGACGCGAGCCAAGTCTAGCGACGTCGTCCCAGCCGAAGACTTTCTTCTCGGTCACCCCCGACGGAACGGTCACGCCCTCGATCACGCCGTCCTTCTCGAACTGATAGATGATCGTGCGCGAGATGTTGAACGTCTCGGCTAGCTGCTTCACGTTGAAGAGAAATGCGGCGAAGGGAAGAAGTGTCTTTTTCTGCGGTGCTTTGCTCGTCATCTGGTTTGTCCTTTTTCGGTTACCGGCACTTGGTTTTGTAAACGGCGGACCGCACCCCAACCGGGGAGCGGCCGGTTGGGCTAAGTGGGGACTTTCCTCGCGTTGGTTAAGAAACGGTCGATCGCCTCACCGGGGATCCGGATGGCGCTTTCGATTCGGTAGTGCTCGAGCTGGCCAGTCTCACACAGGCGATAGATGATCGCCGTCGAGACCTTCAGGAACGCTGCGGCCTCCCGGACCGTGAGAACGGCCGGCAAGACAGCGGAAGGTTTTGCTGCCACTTTGCTGCCAACGGCAGAAAAGTGCGCTTCGCCACCCTGGGGGCTGGAAGCTAAGTCACTGGATTGTTTCGGGTAAAATGGCGGGCCCGACAGGAGTCGAACCTGTGACCTTCGGATTCGTAGTCCGACGCTCTATCCAACTGAGCTACGGGCCCGCGGAAGCCTCTATTTGAGGCGAACGAGGTGGCGCTCTTGCACCATTAGGGTTCAAAGTGTCAAGCGATATACATGCTGATGTTGCTCATGGCGCTCTTGGCGGCAGAACCGCAGGTCATTGTCGTGCGAGACAATGACGCCGTGACCAAGGCCATCGCGGCCAACAAAGGCAGCGTCACGATCGTGAAGTTCTGGGCCACTTGGTGCGACCCGTGCATCGAAGAGTTCCCGCACTTTCTCGAAGTATTGAAGACCTTTCCCGAAGCCAAAGTGGTCTCAGTAAACGTAGACCTGCACCAGGCCATCACCTCGCAAGTGGTCCCGTTTCTGAAAACGCACAACGTCACCTTCGAGACCTTGCTGCTCGACGTAGACGATCCAGAAGTCGTCATGAAAAGAATCAACAAGAAGTGGAAAGGCTCGCTGCCAGCGACCTTCGTTTATGGCCGAGACGGCAAGCTGCAAAAGAGCTTCATTGGACCTGCAAAGACGCTCAAAGAAAGCGTCGCACGCGCCTTAGAATCCTAGCGCTGCGCCGTCGCCACGTGGGTCCGACGCGCCCACGCGTTTGCCATTTGGAAGCACGCCCACAATCTGTGCATTGCCCCAATCGTTCACCACGTTGAAGGTGTGCCCCATGTCGCGCAGCGCTTTTTCCGTGTTGGCATCGAGTCCGAAACGTTCGAGCTGAACCACGTCCGGTCGCCATTGCTCGTGAACACGCGGCAGCGAGATGGCGAGCCGCGTATCGAGCTCGAAGTCGATCAAGTGCACGAGCGCCCAAAACACGGTGGTGATGATGGTGGAACCACCTGGGCTACCCACCACCCAACGCACGGCGCCGTCTTTCATCACAATAGTCGGCGTCATGGACGAGAGCGGCGTTTTGCGCGGCGCAACCGAGTTGGCGTCACTGCCAACAAGACCGTAGCTGTTGGGCACACCTGGCGCGATGGCGAAGTCGTCCATCTCATTGTTGAGCATGATGCCCGTGCTGCCAGCGACAAGCGCAGATCCAAACGGCCCATTGACCGTCGTGGTGATGGACACCGCGTTGCCGTCGCCATCCACCACGGAAAAATGCGTCGTCTCTTTGTGCTCACCATCAGGTTTGCCCGCACTTACTGCATCGGACTTAGCGGCGAGCTTTGGATCGATCCCTGCGAGCAAACGTTTTGCGTAGTCCTTACTAGTGAGACCTGCGACGGGCACAACAGAGAACGCTGGATCGCCTAAGTACTGCGCGCGATCGGCATAAGCGCGGCGCATCGATTCAATGGCCAAATGCATGAGCGCGGGCGAATGAAAACCGAGCGCCTTCACGTTGGTTGGTTCGAGCATGTTCAGAAGCTGCATCAAATGCACACCACCAGAAGAAGGCGGCGGCGGGGCAAAGACGTTGAAGCCGCGATAGGTCGTACTGACGGGCTCGCGCCACTTCACTTCGTATTCGGCCATATCGAGCATGGCGAGAATGCCACCGTTCTGAACCACAGAATCGACGATGCGCTGCGCGATATCACCCCTATAAAACGCGTTGAGACCGCCGCTCTGGATTTGTTTGAGCGTGCGCGCCAGCTCTGGTTGCACCCATTTGCTGCCAGTCTCAGGGAACTTGCCGTTTTTCGACCACAAAGTCTTGGTCGCTTCGAACTGAGCAAGCCGCTCGCTTTGAGACGCAAACGCGCGACCAAGGGAGGACGAGACAATCACGCCGTTTTGCGCGAGCTTGATCGCAGGATCAAACAACGACGCGAGCGGCTTTTTGCCGTATTTTTTATGCAGCTCTAGCAGTCCAGCGATCTGACCCGGCACACCCACGGCAAGTGCGCCGGTGGTGGAAAGCTCGGGCCTTGGCACGCCGTCACGCACATAAAGATCGCGGTGCGAGAGGATGGGCGCGCGCTCGCGAAAATCGAGACAGCGCACCTGTTTGGTTTTGGCGTCGTAGATGGTTGCAAAACCGCCGCCGCCAATGCCACTCGATTGCGGTTCCGCAACGGACAACACGAGCGCGGCGACCACCGCAGCGTCAAAGGCATTGCCACCCGCCCGCATGGTTTCGACGGCGGCCTCTGAGGCGTCACGGCTCGCCGTCGCGATCGCAACTTTGCTGGTTTGCAGCTCGCCGGCATTGGCGATGGAACAGGAGAAGAAGACAAGAACAAACAACGCACGCATGGGATGGCCAGCTTGCCCCCGTCGCGTTCACGTGTCGAGCCTGGTTTGCCTTAGAGCTGCGGGCCGTTCAGGGACCGGCTCTTTAGAGTGAGCCTGCGTAGGTCCATTCGGACGGTTCGACGCTGACCAAATGGACCGAAAGGTTGCTAAAACGCACATGCGTCGGCATTTCGCCGTCACCCAATGCAAACTGCATCAGTTGGCGCAGCACTCCGCCGTGTGTCACGATCACCAGGTTGCGATGTGGAAGTCGTTCGAGCCAGCGGCGAATCGCCTGTACCGCGCGGGCCTGCAGCGCCGAGCGCGCCTCTCCGCCCTCTACGGCAAAGTCGGGGTCTTCACTGAAGCGTTTGTATTGTTCGCTGAACTTCTTGGCTACTTCATCACGCGAGCAGCCCTCGAAGATGCCGTAGCGCAGCTCGCGCAGATCGGGGTCCAAGTGAATCTCGCGGTTGTCAGCAGAGAAAGCGAGCTCGGCGGATTCTTTAGCGCGGAGCAAATCAGATGACACGATGGCGGTCGTTTTGGGGTCGAAGAGCTGAGGCCGGCGCTGCAAACGAACACGCAAACGGCGTGCAGATTCGCGCCCACTTTCGTTGAGCGGAATGTCCGTCTGACCTTGGTAGCGGTTCTCCTGATTCCACGCCGTTTCTGCGTGGCGAACCAAAAACAATGTACGCAACCGGGCTCCCATTCCTAAAATCCTCTTGAACCACTCCAGATGATAGAGTTCCGCGTAGCTCATGCTCGGCAGGTTTTCGACTTCAGTTGCCACATTATGTAGTCACGTTATCCTGGAGGCTCATTGACCAACCGCACCGTCACCATTCGCGACCCTATCCACGGCACCATGTGGGTCAGCCCGCAAGAACGCACGGTGATCGACACCCGTGC
>JBIKMD010000252.1:0-6354 GCA_044359465.1 Myxococcota bacterium | reverse complement strand
CTTCTGGTTGCGCTGCCTGTGTGTCTCGTCTGGCGTCGCGACGATCGTTTGTTTCAGCTTGGTACGTTGTGGGTGCTCGCCATTGTGGGCGGGTTCTCGCTCGCCAAGCAGAAGTACGCTTGGTACGTGCATCCGGCGATGCTCGGCGCTGCATGGGTTTGCGGCGTTGCGCTCGAAATGCTGATCGCTCGGTTGTCGGATCGCGTGGTAGCCTGGTGCACGCGCGTTGTTGCGAGCGCTGCCGCGCTCTGGTTCGTCTTTGGTTTGTTGGTGACGCTGCCGGGGTCGTCGCTACAGGCAGCCAGCGCCGTGATGGATCAGCTCAAATGGCCTAGTGCTGACGGGCCGCGAACGGTTGCCGACTGTTCACCGCTCGGTGAGTGGCGTGCGACGCACTTGTTCTCGCTCTATTGGCAGGCAGAACGGCTCGCCTGCGAGGACACGGCGGCTGCGTTCTCGTTTGATGGGATGACGCTGAAAGCCCGGTCTTACTGAGCGCGTTCGAGTTGTTGTTTGGTGAATAGGTTGTCGGCAAGACCCGTGTTGATCTTCACGTCTTCGAGCGTCATCGTGGTTTTGTGCTGCTTGGTGAGATCTTCCATGGTGATCGTCGTCGGACGTTCGAACTGGCCGAACTGTTTCACGTTGCTGCGCGTTTGACGGCGAATCGCTTTGCCCCCCACGATGTAGTCAATCTGCGTGATCAGGTAGGTCTTTTTGTCGACCGTGAGCTCGAGTGCTTCAACGCCTGATTCTGAGCCTGGTTTTGGCGTGAGCTTCAGCTTGTAGGCCTTGTCCGTGCCGGGAAGCATGGTGGGCGTGAACTTCGACGCAAAGGTGATGGCGCCCATGTCGTCGTTGGTGAAGTCTGAGTCCATGAAGCCTTGTTGTGCCGAGCTGCCGCCTACGCGGCGCACTTTTTGGAACTGCGGAAGGTAAATGTACATGGCGCTGCCATCGAGCAGCACCTGCGTGCCCTTCATGTCTCCTGGCGCCAAAAAGCGAATGAGGCGTTTGGATCCGCCCTTCTCGAGGTTCTCCATTTTGGCAACCTTCTTGGCGCCGCTGCCTTCGATCACCATGGTGATGAGGAATCGCTGATCATTACAGTTATTGGCGGCGGCGTCGGCCTTCTTGAGCGCTTCTTCCGCCGTATCTTCGGCGCGAGCTGAAGTGACGTTCAAGACGCTGACGAGCAACCCAATGAGAAGCAGTGAGGGAATTGATTTCACAGTGACTCCTTGAATGGGGCGGGTCTGAACGAGAGGCGAGGGGCTGTCAACTCAGGGTCCCTCTTTGCGGCGCGAGGTGATGGCAGTGGCAAAACCAAACACCAGCAAGCAGCGCGACAAGAACAGAATGGGCATGCCGGCGCTCGCGAGCATGAGCGCCTGGCTGACGACGATGGGCCAGGCTTGCCGTCTGATGAAGAAGCCGAGCACTAGTAAAAGCGCGGCAAACCCCCACATGGCCAGATGCATCCGCGACAGCGCACGCTCCACGAGCGGTAAGCCGCCAAGGGAAACGCTTAGGCCCGCAAACGCGGAAACGTCGATGTCTTTGTTGTCGAGCACACGCACGAGCATGGATTGTTTGTCCGGCGCGACGATCAAAGACAGCTCTGGACGATCGCCCGCGAAGAACCAGAGCGCTTTGAGTTGGTCATCTTTCTCTGGAAGCTTGGCGTCGCCGGTGAGTGCGCCTGCGAGCATCAGTAAAACATCGGTTGGACAGGCAACGCCCTTGCCAAGCTTGGCACAGCCTTGCGCCACCGCAGCGACATTTTTTGCCATATTGAAATCACCATCGACGCGGATAAGGGTTGTTCGGTCCGCACGCGTCACTTTAGCGAGCTCACTCGACGTTTTGTCGAAGCTCGAGCCCAGTAACGCTCCAAGCAAGCTCGAGGATGGCCATAGAATGGCTTGGGTGACGACCGAAAGCAGGGCGCCAACGAGCGCAAGCGCAAGCACTTGTTTCATAGTGCCAGCGCCCGCGGCCTTGATGAAGCGCGCAGAGATGAGCGGAATCAGCGCAACTAGAAAGAATACGCCTCCAAAGAAGAGGTCGTGTGACAAGTCCTTGGGCAGCGAGCGCGCACCCACGCGAAGGAGCGTCATGGTGCTCAGCGGTGTATCGATGAGCGCGTTGATCGAGGTGCCATTTGCGAGTGGTGTGCAGATGAGCATGGCGCGCGTGAGATCCTCGGAGAGCAGCGCTCCGACAGCGTTCGGATGCGCGAGCACGCGTTTTTTTAGCGCGGCTGCCTCATCGTCCGTGGTCGGCACTTTGGTCACCAGGTTTTGAATGTCTGTTTCGTCTTCGCCCACCACCATGACCGGAAGCGCAAAGAAGCTGAGCACACTTTTGCAGCCCCCGGAGCGATCGAGCGCTTTGACTGTTTTGTCGAGCTCGCTCAGCGTGGCGGCGTCGAGAACGGTGCCGGTTTTGGCTCTGGCAATCAGCATGATCGCCGCATTTTGGCCAAAACGCTCACCGATGGCGTTGGTTGTGTCGAGCTCGGCAAATCCAGACTTGCCGCTGAGCGCTTCAGGCTGGGTCTGCACGTAGTGCCCGGCGGCCATCAATGACACCGCAATCAAAACAAAGGCGATAATCGAACGCATGGGCGCCACCTCTCGCACGGCTGGACGCGTTGTCAAAGCGGGCGCGCGCGCAAGGGAAGCGCGTCTGCTCCCGGCTGGGTGTCAAAAACGGACATGCTCGCGACGTAGCCTTCGTAGCGGAGGATTCTCATGCCCATCCGTTGGTCTTTTGTGCTGCTGTGCGCTTGTCAGTCTAGCGGTCTACAAGACGACAGCTTCGATAGTTCGTTCGCGTCAGCACCTACGCCCTCGTTCGACGCGTCGCGATCCTCGGCGCCTGTACTGCGAGGCTCCTCACCGAGCTTCGGGCTCACTAGGCTGAGTGAAGTCCCACCTCGGCCCATTAGTGGAGGCACGCTGCTTGTGACACGAAACGGTGCGTGGGCGATCGCTTCTGATCCGGATCGCGGCAGTATTTACATCGTCGACCTACAGAAACGCGCGCTCCGCAGCTCGCTTCACCTCGAAGAGGCGCGTGAGCCGGGCCGCGCCGCCGAAGACAACCAAGGCCGCATTCACGTGGTGCTTCGCGACGCTGGAAAAGTGGCGTCGTTCAATCCACAAACACCCGAGACCGTCGCGTTTCGTCACGCTTGCGCAGCGCCACGCGGCATTGCGTACGAAGCGGCCGAGGATGCGCTCGTCGTCGCTTGCGCGGGTGGTGAGCTCGTCTCGCTCGGCGCTGCCGGCGGGGCGGCCATCTTGCGCGCCACCTTGGACGCGGATCTCAGAGACATCGTGGTGCTGAAGGAACGCATCCTCGTGTCGCGCTTTCGCTCCTCGGAGGTCCTCACACTCACTAAAAACTTCAACCTGGTGAAGCGCGCCATGCCTGCGCCTCTCGGCGGTGCAAAGATGTCCGCGACAACGGCTTGGCGACTTGCCGGCTTGCCTGACGAAGACAGTGCCATCCTGTTACATCAACGTGCGCTCGCAGAGCCGCTCGCGGGCGCCATCGACGGCAGCACCGTGACTGAGACCACAGCCCCGGATCCGAAAGCGGTTCCTTACTACGGCGCCAGCCCTACTACGACCACAACCACTTGCAGCGGGGGCGTGGTGCATTCGGCTGCGAGCTTTGTGGGTGATCGACTTGCGGCGCTCCCAATACAGGACGCCGTGCTTGCCGTGGACATCGCCGTGGCGCCAAACCGTCAAACGGCTGCGCTTGCGGTACCGGCCAATGCCTTCATTAGCGGTATGCCCACCATCTTGATGCCGCTCCTTGGCCGCGATGGACAGCTCGAGATCAACGCGGCTGAAACTTGCGTCAGCCCAGCCGGGCTCGTTGTTCCAGGCGAGCCGATTGCTGTGGCCTTCACCCCAGCGAATCAATTGCTCATTCAAACGCGGGAGCCTGCGTCGCTGCGCTCTACAGACAATGACTTTGTCATCGGACTGTCGACCGACTCACGTGCAGATACGGGGCACGATCTCTTTCACGCCAATTCAGGCAGGGGTGTGGCGTGCGCTTCTTGTCACGCCGAAGGCGGAGACGACGGTCATACCTGGCTGTTTCCGAATGGCCCGCGCCGGACGCAGCCGCTGCGCGGCGGTATTAGTGAGACCAAACCCTTTCATTGGAACGGCGATGAAAAAGACGTCGCCACGGTGATGCGCGACACCTTTGAAAAACGCATGGCAGGTCCAAGGCTCGCGCGCTCCCAGCTCCTAGCCGTCACGTTGTGGCTAGACACCATTCCCTCGATTCGTAGCACAAGCAGCATTGATGTGGCTCAAGGTGAAGCACTGTTCGCCGCGCGCTGTGAGGCGTGCCACTCGGGGGTTTCGCTCACCAATAACGCCATGGTTGGGGCGTTCAATGTTCCAGGCCTTCGCAACGTGAGCTTTAGGGCGCCGTATCTGCACGATGGCAGCGCGCCCACGCTGCGTGACGCGTTAGAGCATGCAGGGTCTCTCGAGCCCTACGAGGTGAGCTACCTCGTGGACTTTCTCAAAACGCTATAGCCCCACACGGCTGGACGCGTTGTCAAAGCGGGCGTAAGCGCGAGCTGTGGCTGAATACAACTTCGATGGTTTAGTGGGCCCCACGCACAATTACGGCGGCCTCAGTTTCGGAAACGTCGCGAGCAAATCGCATGGCGGCCAAGCGTCCAATCCCAAGGCCGCAGCCAAACAAGGTCTCACCAAGATGCGCTTCGTGAGCGATCTTGGCGTGGGGCAAGCGGTGCTGCCGCCGCAGCCTCGTCCGAGCCTTCGCACGCTGCGTCAGCTCGGTTTTGCAGGAAAAGACGAAGAAGTGCTCGCCCGCGCGGCGACCGAAAACGATCAACTCCTGCGCCTGTGCTCCAGTGCATCGAGTATGTGGACCGCCAACGCCGCCACCGTTGCGCCCTCGAGTGACACTGCGGACGGGCGTGTGCACATGACGCCTGCAAACCTCACGTCCATGTTTCACCGCGCGCTCGAAGCACAAACGACCACACGTGTTCTGCGCGCCATTTTTGCCGATGAAACAGCATTCGTTGTGCACGACCCGCTTCCTGGTGGTGAGCACTTTGCAGACGAAGGCGCCGCCAACCATACGCGCCTCTATACGAGCGCGGGCGCAGTGCATGTGTTTGCGTACGGCCGCGGGACTTACCAATCAGTGGTCGCGACCAAGAAATTCCCCGCACGCCAAACACGCGAAGCGAGTGAGGCCATTGCCCGTTTGCACGGACTTGATCCAAAACGTGTCGTCTTTGCCAGGCAGCACCCAGACGGAATCGACGCCGGTGCGTTCCACACCGATGTGCTCGCCGTTGGCAACGGTAATTTCCTGATGCTCCACGACCTCGCATTCGCCGAGCAGAGCGTCGTGCTCGGTGAGCTCAAAGCACTGCTCGGCCCAGAGTTCACGAGCGCGGTCGCGAGGGATGTTCCCGTTGATGCATGCGTGAAAGCGTATCCGTTTAACTCCCAACTCCTCACGCTCAAAGACGGCAGCATGGCCGTGGTGGCGCCCATCGACAGCAAGGAGAACCCAGACGCGCATGCCTTCCTGCAATCGCTGATTGGTACAACGCCCGTGTCCGCGGTGCACTATCTCGACGTGCGGCAATCGATGCACAATGGTGGCGGTCCGGCGTGTTTGCGCCAGCGCATCACGCTGACTGAAGCGGAGCGTGCGAAGATCACAGCCAAGGTGTTCTTCGATGCGGCATTGCACACGCGCCTCGAGGCCTGGGTTGAAAAGCACTACCGTGATCGGTTGGTGGCAGACGATCTGCGCGACGTGAAGCTCGCGCGCGAATGTATGACAGCGCTCGATGAGCTGACGCAGCTTTTGTCGCTAGGTTCGGTCTACGATTTTCAGCGGCCCTAGCCCCAAACAGCCAAATTTCACGGGAAGTCGAGAAGTCGGGAAGGGATAAAACAGACAACGTGGTCGAGGTCGACATCGAGCTCGTAGCCGAGTGGCCGTGGCCGTAGGCGGCCAAGCGTTATCGAATCAACTTTGTTTGCATCTGCAGAGCACGAAGCAACAAACGCTGCGCTTTCTGTATCTTCGCTTTATCTGCCGCGTTTAAACCCCCAACATGTTGAGCGGAACCCTAATCGAAGCGCGACGAAAACTGGTCCGCGATCGTCGTGTATCCGCGTGGCATGTCGTCGAGACTGTGCTGCAAGCGGAGTTGTCTTCCGGCGCGAGAGCCCTGTAACAGTTTGGGACACGATCTCGGTGCAAAGACCGACGCCGGCCACGGCCACTCGGCTACGACTACCTGCTCGGCCTCGACCAGGC
>JBIKMD010000251.1:0-6355 GCA_044359465.1 Myxococcota bacterium | reverse complement strand
GCCGGTTTTCGTGTTTTGCACGCCGTGCGCGTTGGGTCGGACTAGTGCGTGTCCCCTGTATTGATTCTGTCGCAAACGCAAACGGAACACGCTGACGCGTTCGCGTACCCGTACGATACAGCTCCCCGTACCAGTTGAATGTTGTGACTCGATTTGTCTTGGGTGGGCAACGAGGGGCGGCTTTGTTCGATCAAACTTCAACCCGCTGCCAGTGCCGATCGCTCAAGAGAACACGCGGTGCCATTGACGTCGCAGACGCTCACCTGGTCTAAACCTGCGCAATTTTTCGTACGCATCCGCGAACGCGACAGCGTGTTGCGTTTGCGTATTCGTTTGCGACCGCGTTCGCGCTGGGAAACCATTCAGGGACACTAGTGCGAGCTCGTTTGTGCAAGCGCACGTCGTGCAGTTTCTAGGTTGCGTCGAATCTCTTGATCTTGGGGCACGCGTTCACTCGCGCGCGTGAATGCGTCCACCGCTCCGGCATAGTCACCGGTCTGAAGAAGCGCCGCACCTACGAAATTCCACGTGTCGTCGGCGATGTACCCTTGCGCTAGCGCCGCGCGATTCTCTTGCACACTCTCTGAGAATCGCTGCATGCGAAACAAGGCGCTGCCGGCGACTGCGTGCGCCGCCCCGAGCTGGGGCGCGCGTGTGTAGGCGGCGCGTCCGAGCTCCAGAGCGTCTGGATACTGTCCGAGCTGGTAGCGTGTGACCGCCAAATTCAACAACGCGTCGGCATCGATTGGATCGATGCGAACGGCTTCCTGGAGATGGCTTGCTGCTTGTGCGAGCGCGGCTCCGCGATCGGCTGACGGTGGTGACGCGAGCGCGCGCATGCGCAAATAGGCAGTGCCTGCGTTGTACTGCACGCGCGCGCTACCGGGCTGTGTTGTTGGGCCAGTCGTGTACAAGGTCCAGTCGTCCTTCCAAGTCGGTATGCGCATGGCGCTAGCCGCCGCAAACGAGGCGAGGATAACTACGCTGGCGGCCGTGAACGCGCGGGGGTGCAGGCGCGGGAGATAGCGCTGCGCCGCCGAGGCAAGCGCTAACATCACGCCGAGTAGCGGCGCATAAAGCAGGCGTTCTCCGAACGTCGTGCCCACGAGGAAAAACACATTCGCCGAGGTGGCCCAGCTCAAGAACAAGAACAGCACGCCAAACGCTTCAGGGGAACGCGTTTTCGCACCTCGCACCAGCACCACGCCGAGCCCCATGAGTAGTGCGAGCGTGAGCCAGAGCTGCGCGCTACCTAGGCCGACGATCGGCACTGCATTGAAAGAATAGTCGTACGACAAGTCGTGAGGCCAAAGGGTGAGTGCCAGCCCGCGCCCCACCAAGCTAAGCGCGGTCGCTTTTTGCGCTAAGCCGTCCGGAGCGCGCACGAGCGCATTGTCTTGGTACGTGTAGGAAATCGGTGGTGAAGGGGCACTGCGAATCACTGTTTGATGCACGGCCAAAAAAGCGATCGCCACGAGCGCCAAAGGCCAGAGGCGCCGCACCACCAGCGACCATGTTTGGCCCTGGAACCACACGCATGCGGCGGCGAGCGCAGGCAGCAGCATCAGCCCCGATTCCTTGGAGAACAGACACAGCCCAAAGAGCGCCGACGTGCGCCAGCTCGCCGTGGCCACGCCGCCGCGAAGGAGCGAGCGTGCGCTGAGCACGAAGAAGAGAAAACAGAGCAACTCGTCTCGGCTCTTGATGTTAGCGACGGCTTCGACATGCAAAGGATGCGCGACGAAAAGTAGCGTGGTGACCAGCGCCACAGCCCGCTGCCGTGGCAACCACTCGTCCAGCAAACGCAGGAGCTGCCACGCGGTGACACCGTAGAGCGCCACATTGACTGCATGCCCAAATCCCGCGCGGCCTGGCGCGAGCTGCCAATCGAGCGCAAAGCTCACGAGCGAAAGCGGACGATACAAACCGGCGTTGGTGTCCCAGAATCCCTGCCAGTAAAAGGTGGTGAGTAGGTGGGGAATGCCCGCGAGCCCCATGCGGGTGAAACGATTCTGGGTGATGACTGCCACGTCATCGAGCGTGTAGTCGAAGCCCAAGGTCACCGCGTACAATAGGATCGCGAGCCAGCTCGCCAGCGCGCAAAGCCAGATCCCCACGCCGCTCGGTGACGTGACGTTTGTCGTCGTTCTCTTGTTTTTGACTTTTTTCTTCAAGACCACGCCCATACACGCGACAGGCGGCGCTTTGCACGTGTGCTTGCGCTGGCGACACCGAGTACGCTTCTGAACATGCTCCGTGCGCGCTCGTTGGCGCTGTCCTACGGACCTGGGTTAGGGCAGTTCGCGTGAGCATCAAGATGGCCTGGCAACCCGAAACGCAGCACCTGCAATTCGCGCTCGTCATCGCGACGTTGCTGGCGTACGCCCCGGCGTTTTTTGCGCGACACGCGCTGGACGACGCCATTGTCATTGAGCAGAACATCGCCGTGCACCGCGGCTGCTCTGGGCTTGGTGAGATTTTTGGCAAAGATAGCTTTGCGGGCTTCATGGAGAGTGTAGGGGCGACACCGCAGCTCGCAGGGGGGCGCTATCGTCCACTCGCCATAGCCACCTTTGCGCTAGAGCAATGCCTCTTTGGCCAGACCTACGGTGATGCGTTTCGTGAGCAGACGGATCCCATTGCGCGCAGCGAGCTGCTTGAAACCAAAATGCGTGATGCCACGCTTGCGCTCGCGCCGCTGCGGCACGCTGTGTCTGTTTTGCTCTACGTCTGTCTCTTGCTCGTCCTTTTTGCGTGGCTGAGACGTGCTCGTTTCTTTCCTTCAGACACGATTGCGTTTGCAACGAGTCTCTTGTTTGCGCTGCATCCCGTGCACGCAGAGGCCGTAGCGAACATCAAGAGTCGCGACGAGATCCTGTCGCTCTTGTTCATCCTCTCGTGTTTTCTTTTCGCGACGCGGGCCGAACAAACCAAACAGCCTCGTTATCGTTGGTTCGCAGTGCTGTTTGCGTTCCTCGCAATGCTGTCCAAGGAGTATGCGGTCGTACTGTTTGCGCTCGTGCCTCTGGTACTGATGGTCAGCCAGCAGAGCGCGCTTTTGCCCCTGATCAAACGCTGGACACCACCGCTGCTTGGCGTCACGCTCGTCTACGCCGCGCTGCGCCTGCATGCGACAGACCCTGTGCGCGGCGCGGTCCTTGCGGGTCAGGATATTCTCAACGATCCTTTTTTAGCACTGCGTACCGGCGCTGCTAGCGGGAGCGTCCTCGCGACCAAGATCTCGATTCTTCCCACCTATCTCGCGTTGCTCGTGTGGCCGCACCCTCTGTCCGCGGACTATTCCTACGCCACGTTCCCCTATGTTTCGTTTGCAGACGCACGCGTGGCGCTGTCTGTTTTGATTCATGCTGCGTTGCTCGGCGGGGGATCCTGGCTGCTCTGGCGGCGACAGGTGGCTGGCCTCGCTGTTGCGTTTTACGCGGTGTTCTTGCTGCCTGTGTCGAACCTTCCGTTCGAGATAGGCGCCACGCTCGGTGAACGGCTCGTGTTTCACGCGTCGCTTGGTTTTGTGATCGCCGCTGGTTTGGTGCTGTCACGCGTTCGTCAACCTCGCTTCGCCATTGTGTTTGTCGCGGGCGTCTCGCTCGTTCATGGTGGGCTCACCTTCGCTCGCACGCGCCAGTGGTATGACAACACCTCGCTGTTTTTGGCGGATGTAAAGACGGTGCCCAATAGTGCACTCGCCAACGCCAATGCAGGTGGTTTCATTCTCCAGGACGCGCTCATGCTCGTGCGGCAGCGACGTCTTTCGGCAACGCCGCTCAGCGCGAGTGAACGCGAGGACGTGCGTACGATCACCGAACGCGCGAAGCCTTTTCTCGAGCGCGCGCTCGCAATTCACCCGCGTTTTGCCAACGCCTTCGTCAACTTGGGGCTCTTGCATTGGGTGCGCGACGAGTTTGCGGACGCCGCTGCTGCATTCTCGCGTGCGGCGCTCATTCTGCCGTCGCATCCCATGCTGATGCGCTACGGCACGAACTTCAATGTCATGGGAAATCAGGACGCGCGCAGCGGCAATGTCGAGCGGGCGATCGTGAGCTTTGAACGCGCCACGGCTGTCGCGCCGCGCGAGCCTAGGTTCTGGCGCGATCTAGGCGGGGCCTGTTTCATGACCATGCGATTTGCCGAGGCTGCCTCTGCCTTCGACCATCTCTTGCAGCTTCGTCCGGCGGACGAGGATGCGAAGCGCGGTCGCGATGCAGCGCTCGGTTTACTCGAGCTCGAGAACGCCGCACTCGCGCCCAGCGCTGATGCGCGTTCGGTGATCCGTTTTGCGGAGGCGCTGGAAACCAATGCTGCCCCCGCCTTCAAAGAACGGGCAAGGCAAGTGCGAGCTTCGCTGCATTGAACAGTGGTCGAAAAAAAAGTGGCACACCGCTTAGGCATCGCATAACGAGGCTCGTGCGAATCTTCCTCTTTGTCGGTTGCCTGCTTTCTTCCAGTGTGGCGCTCGCTCAAGTCACGGCGACCATCACATCGCAAACCAACGTTTCGTGTAACGGTGGGAGCAACGGCTCGGCTACCGCGACTGGGAGCGGGGGGACTGCTCCATACAGTTATAGCTGGGCGCCAGGTGGCAGCACGACTGCCACTGTGTCTGGACTCAGTGCGGGGGCTTACACTGTCACCGTCACCGATGCGACGTTGGCGACGGCCACCGCCACAGCGACCATCACGCAACCCACTGCGATCAGTGTGACCCCGGCCTCGCAAACAAACGTAGCGTGCAATGGTGGCTCCAGCGGTGCCGCGAGCATCAACACACCAACGGGTGGCGCCGGGGGCTATACCTACAATTGGACGCCCGGCAATCCGACGGGTGACGGAACAGTGTCTGTGACGGGTCTGTCTGCAGGGAGCTGGAGTGCCAATGTGACGGATGCAAACGGCTGTGTTGCAACGCGCACATTCAACATCACTCAACCAACCGCCATCAACGTGACGCCTGCCTCACAGACCAACATCAGTTGCAATGGTGGCAGCAACGGTGCTGCGAGCATCAACACGCCAACCGGCGGTGCCGGCGGCTATACCTACAATTGGACGCCCGGCAATCCGACGGGTGACGGAACGGTCTCGGTGTCAGGTCTCACCGCAGGTACGTGGACCGCGACGGTGACTGACGCCAATAGTTGCACACGGACGCAAACCTTCAACGTCACGCAACCAACAGCCCTCACCGTGACGCCTGCTTCGCAGACCAACATCAGTTGTTCCGGTGGTAGCAACGGCGCCGCTAGTATCAATACGCCGACGGGCGGCGCGGGCGGCTACACCTACAATTGGACGCCGGGAAATCCGACCGGTGATGGAACCGTCTTCGTCACGGGACTCACCGCTGGCGTCTGGACCGCCACCGTCACGGACGCCAACAGCTGCACACGGACGCAAACCTTCAACGTGACCCAACCGCCGCCGCTCACCGTCACGCCTGCTTCACAGACCAACATCAGTTGCTTTGGCGGTACCAACGGGGCGGCGAGTATCAATACCCCGACGGGCGGCGCCGGCGGCTATACCTACAATTGGACGCCCGGCAATCCGACCGGCGACGGAACTGTTTCGGTCACTGGGCTTACCGCCACCACCTGGACCGTCAACGTGACGGATGCGAACAGTTGCACGGCTTCGCAAACCTTCGCTGTGACGCAACCGTCCCCGATCGTCGTGACCCCCGCGTCGCAGACGAACGTGAGCTGCAACGGCGGAAGCAACGGCGCCGCGAGCATCAACACGCCAACGGGTGGTGCGGGCGGCTTCACCTACAACTGGACGCCCGGCAATCCCACCGGTGATGGAACCGTGTCTGTCAATGGTCTCACCTCCGGCACTTGGACGGCCACGGTGACGGACGCCAATAGCTGCACCGCAACACAAACGTTCTCTGTCACACAACCGAGCGCCATCGTGGTGACTGCTGCGTCGCAGACGAACGTGAGCTGCAACGGCGGAAGCAATGGCTCCGCGAGCCTCAACCCGGCAACGGGTGGCGCTGGCGGCTTCACTTACGATTGGGCCCCTGGCAACCCGGCGGGAGACGGAACGGTCTCCGTGAGCGGACTTTCCGCGGGGGTGTTCACGGCAACAGTGACGGATGCGAATAGCTGTACCGCTTCGCGTACCTTCAACGTGGTGCAACCACCCGCCATCACTGTAAGCCAAGCGTCGCAGACGAACGTGAGCTGCAATGGTGGCTCGAACGGCGCCGCGAGCATCACCACACCCACGGGTGGTGTGGGTGGCTTCAGTTACAATTGGGCGCCAGGAAATCCAGTGGGCGATGGAACCGTGTCTGTGGTCGGTCTGTCTGCTGGCACATGGACGGCCACCGTGA
>JBIKMD010000249.1:0-6360 GCA_044359465.1 Myxococcota bacterium | reverse complement strand
CGCAATCACCATCATGGGATCACCGCTAAATCGATGCGTCGTTCACCATCGGCGCCGCGGCCGGTTGCTACGATGCGCTCTTTGGCGATCTTCATTTTGATCAACAGGGCACGTAGCGCATCCGCTCTTTGTTGCGAGAGCTTGAGGTTCTCTTCGTCTTTGTTTTTGTCATTTGCGTAGCCAAAGATCTCGACGCGCAGCTTGGGTTTGGCCTTGAGTTGCTGCGTGAGCGAGCGCAGCGCGTCTTTGGATTTGACGAGGTCTAGTTTTGCACTGCCCTTGCTGAACACGAAGGCATCAGTCACCTCGATCGTGTTTGGTGTGCCCACGGCTGTTTTGGGTTTTTCCGCGCTACACCAGGTGCCAGGAATGTTTGGACAAGGATCGTCTTTGTCTAGTGTGCCGTCGCCGTCGTTGTCTGGCTCTGGGCAGCCATCGTCGTCTTCAAAGCCGTCGCGATCTTCTTGCTCGTTTAGACACACGTCGTAGGCATCGGCGTAGCCGTCATTGTCGAGGTCGCTGACTTTTGCGCTCAGAGCTGCGCTCTTCTGTGCGCTGCGTTTGGGCTCGTCTTTTTGAACGGGATCCAGGTCAGGGATGCCGTCGTCGTCTTGGACGCCGTCTTTGTCCTCGGCGAGTGTTGGCGCGCCATCACGCTCGTTTGGAATCCCATCGCCGTCCTCGTCGGCTTCGGGATCGAGCGGCACCATGCCTTCGAAGATGTCGGAGCAGTCGAGCTTCGAACAGCCGGGGGGCGGGCCGCTGTAGACAGGCAAACAGCTCGCAAGGAGCATGAAGATGAGCGGTCTCACGGACAACAGCGTTGCACGACATCTGGGAGCCGAGCGCAAGATTTCCCCTGCAGGCCAGTGAGCGCCGAAGCGGAACGTCTGGAACCACGTGAACCTATCGCAAAGACCGGCTAACGCGCGAGACGATAGAGCACGTGCCGCTGAAGGGGATGGCCCGCCGGCAACTTGGGATGATCGAAATCGCCCTTCTCATCGTGCCGCATTCCGAGCCGCTCCATCACATGGCGCGAACGGACATTCTTCGGCACGGTGAACGACACGATCTCTGCAAGGTCGAGCTCCTCAAAACCGAAACGGAGCGATTCCTTTGCGGCTTCATACGCGAAGCCCTGACCCCAGTGGGCGCGGGCCAGTCGCCAACCCACTTCAACGCATGGCGTGAATGCGGCTTCGAATTGAGTGTTCACGAGTCCCGTAAAACCAATCAGCTCGTGCGTGTCTTTTCGCTCTAGCGCCCAGAATGTGAAACCATGCTGATCCAAATGCGCGTTGATGCGATCAAGAAGCGCATCACTCTCGGCCTGTGTCAGCAAGGCTGGAAAGTACTCCATCACCTCCGGATCCGCAGTGAGCGCCGCAAAGGGAGCACGGTCCTCATCGCAGAAGCGGCGCAGAATCAAACGTTCGGTCATCATCGGTTTCATCATCGCTTCGCACCATGAGCACGGCCTGGGCGATCGATCACCCACGCAGCAGGACAGCCCGTAGCGTACATCAAGATGTCCACCCACTGAAACGTGGTGCCAATCATGATGCGCGGAATGCTGGCTCCGTTTGCCTCATGGCGCCATCGCGCATCGCCACTTGTGTCAACGACGCATGAGTGCGCTTTCCGTAGGGACATTGCTTTGATAAAACAATAAGCCATGCTGACCGTCACGCTGTTGTGTTTGCTAAGCGCCGAACAGAATCTCAAAGAAGTCTACAAAGAGATGTCGACACAGAGCACGAGTCTCACGTTCAGCACCTATTCAGCTGGCAGAAGCGGTCACAAGGCGAACGCACATCTGTTCGTCAGCTTTGAAGAGAGCTTGCTCGTGGATACCGGCGGCAGTGCGAATGACACAGCGAAGATCATCGAGATGGTGAAGCGAGCGGGCAAAAAATTGACGAGCGTATTTCTTACCAGTGCGAACGGCGATCAGACGAGTGGCATAGAGCGTGTACACGAAGCGTTCCCGTCGGCCCGCTTCTACAGCACGCGCGAGATTGCCGCAGCGCTTGGACCGCGCTTCGTGAAGATCGAAACGCGAGCGGAGCTCACACTCGGCAAAGACCCCATCGCCGTGCTCCCGCTCATGCTTGCAAGCGACAAGCCGTGTGCGGCGCTGCACATCTCAACGCTGTCTGTGCTTGCCGGTGGCTGCACTTGGAATGGTGACTTTTCGTTCGCAGGGATCGACGCGCAGCAAGCGAAAAGCGCATTTTCAGCGCTGCAAAAAGTCGAAGCCGCCACGTTGCTGCCAAACTACGGCGATGGTGGACCAGGTGCGACCATCCTGAGCGCGCTGCAACTGAAGCTTCAATCCCACTGAACAGTGATATCGAGACCAATGCCGGGTAGGAGCTTGTGCTCGGTAACGCGGACGTTTTTCCCTCCTGCGAGCTGCGTGACACCGGCGACTGCTCCGCCCAAAAAGTGCGCGTTGATGAGCGATACCTCGGGCAGGTTTCGGTAGTGCGAGACCGAGCTCGTTGGGCTGATGCGCGTGCTCTCGAGCGAGCCCTGGTTGCGTGTGTATTGCGCATAAAACGAACCCGATTTTTTTAGCGCAAAGTCGATGCTCACGACGCGCATGAGCACTTTGTAGATGCCGCTCATGTCTTCGAACAGCATCTGTTTGCCCACTTCTGCGTAAAGTTTGCAGGCTGCTTCTTCGCCCATCACTTTTTTGACGGCCGCCATGCTCTCTTGCGTCCGAGCGTAAGGAACCCAGGTCATGGCCAGTGGCGGCGCTTCCCAAAGCGCCCGTGTTGCCGGCGGCAGCTCGTTCAGGATCTGCCGATAAATCTCGGGCGAAACATTCTTCGTCAGCAGCTCGGTTGAGTGCGCAAATCCAGCGCCCTTGGTCATCGCTTCTTCCATGGAGAGGAGCATAGAAGACGACAAAACCTGCGGCCGGTTTTTTGACAGATGCACGTTGTAAGGCGATTTCATGTGGCCTGGAGACCTACATGTCGCTTCTTCTCGCACTCGTTCTTGCCGCTGATGCACCTGCTGCGACTACCAATGCTGCGGCAGCGCCACCTGCGGCTACGGCCAAGGGCAATTCCTTCGCGCAGCCGAATGATATCGTCTTCACCAGTGGCACGTCGCTACGTTTCACCGCCAGCGCGCCAATGCTTGCCTCGCGTCCGGCGGCAGTGCCAACGGCGGTTGGTTCCAAAGATGAGTTTTCGGGCGAAGCGACGCTTGCGCTCGCAATCGACTACTTCGTCGTCAAACGCGTCTCGATTGGTGCGCTCGTGCGCGCGGGTTATTCCTGGTCGCCGGACGCCTATGGCCCCGGTTTCGGCGTTGGTCCTCGCCTAGGCTACCAAGTCCCCTTCACTGAGTGGGTTTCCATTTGGCCTCGGCTCGATATGTCGTTTGGCGCGCAAGCGACCTTCGTGCGTGCAACGGCTTCGGCATCAGCACCGCCGCCTGGTACACTTTGGTTCTTCAATGCGGCGCTACATTTGCCGCTGGTGTTTTCGATTCTTCAACACGTGGTGATCGGTGTTGGACCGTACTTCGCGCTCGAGCCTCAGTGGATGGCTGGTGAATCCGAGGTCAGTGCGTTCGCGCTCAACTTCGGTGTTAGCTCGTTCATTGGTTGGCACTACTAGTTGCACCAACTTCCGTAGTGGTGAGTGCCGCGCGGAGCTCCTCTGGGTCGATTGGCTTGCCCACAAAACCATCAAAACCCATCTCCAACCAGCGCTGACGATCTTCCATGACGTTCGCGGTCATGGCGATAATTCGCGGCTGCGGCCCGCCTTGACAGTTGTCGCGAATTTGCCGCGTCGCCGTTGCGCCGTCGATGCCGGGTAGACGCATGTCCATCAGGATGAGATCGTAGTGCCGCTGCGCTGCTTCACCGACTGCGGCCTCACCGTCATTGACCACGCTCGCTTGATAGCCAAAGCGTTGCAGCATGCGCAGCGCGAGCGTGCGGTTGATGGCGTGATCTTCTACCAGCAAAATGCTGAGCGGATGACTGCTGCCGAGTGCTGGGTCGAAACGTGACGGCGCTGCATCGCTGCGCGAGGGCTTCTGCTGTGAAGGTGCGATCACCAGTGGTAGGGCGACGAAGAACGTCGTGCCTTGAAAGGGTTCGCTGTCAAACCAAACGCGGCCGCCGAGCAGCTCTACCAAACGCCGCGTGATGACGAGTCCTAAGCCGGTTCCTGCTTTCTTGTTGTCTACCTGACTGAAGGGTTGGAACAGATGTGCGGCGCTCTCCTGCGTGATGCCAATACCTGTGTCCGCTACCGCGAAGATGATCTGTCCGTTCTCCTGCGTGACTTGAATGTGCACGCCGCCGCTCGCAGTGAATTTCAGCGCGTTTCCAACGAGGTTGATCAAGATCTGCGACAACCTGGTAGGATCGGTGACGATCGCAGCGGGTGTGCCTTGTGCGATCTCGCTCGTGAGGCTCAAAGTTTTGTCACGCGCCAGCGGCAGCAGCAACGTCACCACCTGACTCAGCGCGAGTTGTAGAGACACGGACTGTTTTGCCAGCGTGAGCTTGTTGGCTTCAATCCGCGAGAAATCGAGGATGTCATTGACCACGTGAAGGAGCTGCGCGCCGCTTTGTTTTATGGCGCTCACGAGCTGCGTTTGCTGCGCGTCGAGTGCGCTGTCTTCGAGCAGCGAGATCGATGCCAGCACACCGCTGAGGGGTGTACGTATCTCGTGGCTCACCGTGGCGACGAAGTCGTTCTTGAGACGAGCAGTTTCCAATGCTGCGTCGCGCGCGGCGGCGAGCTCTACGGTTTGTTTGGCCAGAACCGCCGCCTGCCGCTCGATCGTCGCGACTTGTTTGTCGTGCGCGCGTCTTGCCGCAATGGCGAACGCAAGGACGATCAGTACGAGCGAAACGCAATTGAAGACCAGCTCGCGTCGTTGCTCAATGAACTCGGGCTCGACGCGAATGAAAAAGTCGCTGGCGTAGATCAGACCCGCCGCAGCAATCGCAAGACCCGCCCACACGCTGGCCGCTCGGATGCCGAGCATATGGGCCGCAACGAGAGGCGCAGGCACCAAAAACCACATGGCAGTGGAGCCACCTTGGCCACTGTTCAGAGCGGCGGCAACCAGGCCGAGCACGTTGATGAGAACGGCGAGATGCGCGGCGAGGTGAGCCCGTGCTGCGGCTTGTCGTATCATCCAAGCGCGTACGCCGAGCGTACAAACAATGATGGCAATGTCGATAGCGACGCCGCGCCAGCGGCCCATGAGCGAGTTGTTGACGGCAAAGAGCGTCCACCCAAGCGCGCAGATGGAGAGGAGCTGGTGGAGCCGTTTGGCGTCAACACCGGGACTCACGCTTGAGGGCTCCTCGCTCACTTTAGAAGCATAATCGCTTCCCGTTGCGAGTGCGATGCTGTGTCGGGTGACTAGGGTGCCCGCCCGAGATGGACTGGTATGGGAGGAACTTCTTTGCTATCTGGAATGTCTGGCTGAGGATGTGGCGTCACGATTTTACGCGTGTGTGCTCCGCGGGCGGGGCGTGTTGAAGCCAGCCAGACGACTTTTTTCGGCTAAGAGGCCGCGGATTGATTGCAAAACTTCGCCTTAAATGCAAAATCAGGAAATTCTTCTAAATCGTCGAGGCGAAAGGATTTTGTAATGCCGCCCTCAAAAGCTCGCCCTGTGTCTCGTCATACGCATGGCCGTTCTGAAGTGAAACAACGCCCTGAGATGATCGCAGCCTTGCGAGAGGAGAGCATGAAGCTCGCTGCGCGCCTGAAACAAGTGAGGCGCGCGCTGGCCATCAGCCAAGAGACAGCGGCGGATCGGATTGGAGTGCATCCTGTTCAGCTGGCGCGCATGGAGCGCGGAGCGACCAACGTCACCTTGGCAACCCTCGTTGCAGCAGCACGTGCTTATAATGTTCCATTACGGGACTTGTTTCACGATGAACCAGTGCCTGCGCCCCAAAATGGAACAAGTGGTGCTGTTCCCACAACGTGAACATACAAATTTTTCCAATGTGAATTGGGCGCCTTAGCTCCACGAGAAAACTTAAGTGTGGGGCGGTTTTGGGCTGGTACGCATGTTGCGTAACACACGGCATGATCCAACGTAAAACCGCAAAAACACGGACCTCGAAAGCAGCCACGGCCAAGCCTGTCTCGCCCTTCGTGCGCAAAGGGCGCAAAGTGTTTGTTGTCAGTAATTGGGATCGCCGTCACCGCGAGAAGATGGCGCTGCGGGTTTTGACCAAGAGCGAGCAACAGATTTTCGACACCATCGTCGCCTCGGCTGAAGAAGAGGCGCTCGCCTGGATCGCCAAGTAGGCTTCAGGTCTGCGTTCGAATTCAGACAAATAGGATTGCGGAC
>JBIKMD010000250.1:0-6360 GCA_044359465.1 Myxococcota bacterium | reverse complement strand
ATCATCACCGGACAGGTCATGACGCAGCGCCGCAAGCTGACCGGCGAGGTGAAGGCGATTGGCGATCTGCAAACCATGGGCAAGCGCGATCCGACGAATCCTTGGATTCACTATTATATCGGCAAGCTGATGTACGACGGTGGCGACAAGTTTGGCGCCATGCCGCAGTTCGAAGCGGCGTTGGCCCATGCGCCAGAATACGACTTCGAGCTGGTAAAAATGGCCAAAGATCTAGAAGCGATCGACCGGACGCTCGCAGACCGCGCGTTCGATCGTGGCATGAAATTCTTGCGGCACCACGGCTATGACCCCGAGCTGAGCATGTCGCTGTTCATTGGCGTTTTGCTGCTCGGCCGAACCGCGCCGGACGCGGATCCGGCCCGGATGGCTGCACGCTGGATGGACGTAGGACCACGCAGTGAAGGTATTTCCGGCTACTACGCGTGGCTCGAAAAAAACATGCCGGACAAAGCGCTCTACGCCGACGCACGCCGCGAGACGGCACGCGCTTCGTTCATGGGACCACTTCCTTGGTACGCGCGTGAAGCTGGGATGCTTCTCAACCTTTGCATGGGTGGTGGCATCATGTTGTGTCTCGTGGTGCTGGCACGGCTCATCGTGCGGCGAAGACTGCAGTCCCCACGCGCGCCACTCGGAAAATGGACAAAAGCAGAGCTCGTCTCAGTCATTGGCGCCGTGCTCGTCCTCGCCGTGAGCAGCTGGGGTCTCGTGCGCGGCATCTCGATGGTGGGCGCCAATGCGGATGTGCCCATGGAGCTTGCCATGGGGCAGTTAGACCATCCCCTGGCGCTGCGTACGCTGCGCGCCATACGCAGCAATGATGCGTCTGTCCGGTACTTGGGCATCGCCTATCTCCTCGATGGCAAGTTGGAAGAAGCGGACAAGACCTTCAGCGCGTCTTCAGGCGCCGATGCCGTGAATAACCGAGGCATCGTCGCGTTGAAGAAGGGCAACAAAGAAGCAGCGCGCCAACTGTTCGAAGAAGCGCTCAGCAAGGACAAACGCTCGATCGCGGAATACAACCTTGCGCGGCTCGACGGAAAAACACCGAATCTGAGTGCAACAGACCTGCGTGCGTTTCGCATGCGCCGCGCCGCGCATTATGACCTCCCCTACTTGCTCGCTGTGCCAACCGACGATGACTACATCGCGCTCACCCAAGCACGCATGCAGAGCAAACACGAAGCCTCATCGCCCATGGTCGTCCTGAGTTTGCTTGCGTCACTCGACCAAGTCGCAAGTAGGCTTGCAGATCTTCCCGCCTTCTTCATGATGATGGATCCGTGGCTCGTGTTGCTGTTCGTCCTAGCCATCTACCGCCTGGTACGCGGGCCGCTGCCGAGCGAAGAACCCAAAGGCGCGG
Organism: Myxococcota bacterium; assembly: GCA_044359465.1. Lineage (GTDB taxonomy): Bacteria > Myxococcota > JADLHZ01 > JADLHZ01 > JADLHZ01 > JADLHZ01. The sequence continues at coordinate 4,976 of JBIKMD010000250.1, read as the reverse complement.
TGCGCTTGATTGTGGGGCTCCTCGTACCCGGATCGGCGAGCGGCTACGGTGTTTTCTCAGCGTTTATCGCACTCGCAGTGGGCTTTTTGGGCCTGTGCTCCTACATCCAGTGGACCAGTGGTTTTAGCCCAGACATTCTGCGCGCGATCGCAACACCGAGCTTTGAAGGCGTGTTTGGCCACACTGAGCCCGAGTTGCCCCCTTTGCGCTCGGCTTGGATTTGGCTGGGTGTCCTTTTTGCCGTCAATGCGGTCTTCGTGGTGACCCGGAAATACCCGGCTAAGCTGTAATTCAGGTGCAAGCAACTGACCAGACAAGCATCGCTGAGTGGCGACGCCGCCTTCTGCGTCCGATCTTGAATGTCGCAACCGTCGTAGCCGCTATTGCGACAGCGTGTCTTCTTTTGCTCCCGCGCTTTCGCACACAATGGAGCACGTCTGAGCTCGTGGCGCTGGTCGCGTTTGGCCTGATGCTAGTGGTTGTCTCGTTCGGTCGCTGGCTGCCAGACACTGCCAGTGGGCTCCTGTTCATTGCGGGGTCCGCGGGGATCTGCGTCGTCGTCATAGCGCATACCCCGTTCAGCCGACCGAATGTTTACGTAGCGTTGGAGCTTCTCGTCACCTTCGTCGTGCTGCTCGTCGGCAGTCGCGAAGCCTGGGTGGCTCTCGTTGCGGCGCTCTGCACCCTCACCATCATTGCAGGGCTGCACGTGAGCGGCGTCCTCACCATGCGCATGGCGCCCCTCGATCCAACCAGCCCTGAGGCATGGCTCGGCGCGATTTCGATTTTCGGCGGGCTCACAACCATCGCCATCGGGACGCTGTCCTTCATCGTGCGCCGCTTGGAGCAAGAGATAGTACGATCGCGTGCGCTGCACGATGAGGTTCAGGCGCAGAGCAAACAGGCGATCGAAGCGCTCGAAGAACGCCAACAATTGGAGCAGCGACTCGCTAAAGCAGAGAAGCTCGAAGCGCTTGGCACGCTGGCCGGCGGTCTCGCGCATGACTTCAACTCCCTGCTGTCCGTGATTACGGCGAATTTAACGCTGGTGAAGTCAGCGACTGACCGCGGCGCCTCTGGCGAAATGCTGAATGATGCGCTTGCGGCGGCGGAGCGCGGTGCTGCGCTCACCCACGATCTGCTGGCGCTCAGTACGCACAGCACACTCGAAAGCGCGAGCTCGAAGCTCGCCGAACAGGTAGCAAACGCGCTCGTTGCTGCGCGCCGCCTACTTCCCGAGCCTATCGCAGTCGCGCTCGCAGAAAGCGATGACACCCTTTACGTGAATGCCGCCGAACGCGAGCTCGAGCAGGTCGTGGTCAACCTGATCGTCAACGCAAGAGACGCGCTCTCGAGCACGGCGAACGCTCGCATCGACGTCAGCGTGAAAGCGGTCACTGGCGTGACTGAATTTCCGGGCGTGACCTTTGGCATGCTGGCGATCAAGGACAACGGCGTTGGCATGAACGACGCAACCCGTGCACGTCTCTTTGAGCCCTTCTTCACTACGAAGGATCGCAGCAAAGCGTCTGGGCTGGGTCTCCCCGTGGTGCACGGCATCGCAACAGCACGGGGCGGATTCGTGGAGGTAGACAGCGCGCCGGAGCGAGGCTCAGAGGTGCGCGTGTACTTCCCGCTCGCCAAAGCGCCCGCAGACACGCACGCTGCGCCCAAACCTAGTGTGGTCAAGCACGGCAAGCGCAAGACGGTGCTCATTGCCGAAGACGAGCCAACCATCCTCAAGCTCATTGACCGCGTCCTGAAAAACGCAGGCTACGCGACGATCGGTTGCAGCGACGGCGAGCAAGCGCTCCTTGTGCTCTCTGAACGGAGCGACATTGACCTGGTGGTCACCGACGTCATCATGCCGAATATGGATGGCCGCACGCTACACGATCGGGCGGTCCTTCTGCGTCCGGAGCTGCCGTTCTTGTTCTGCAGTGGCTACACCGCTTCACTCTTGCCTCCGGAGCTGTTTAGCCGTCCCAGACGCGATTTTTTGGCCAAACCCTTCCTGCCGAGCGCGCTCGTGGAGAAAGCCAAGGCGCTGCTCGCCTAGCGCTCTACTTTTCGATTCTCGAAGCACTAGCTCTATGCTATGCGGCCCCGCGCGTGCGGTCATTAGCTGTTGTTTTGTGTCTATTTGCCGCCTCATGCACGACGCAGGGGAAGCGGCAGTGTGGTTTGACCGTTTGGTTCAGACCGCAGCAAAGCTCAGCCAAAGTACAAGTCGTTGGCGATTGGGATGGCTGGAAGTTACCTGGGCAGCCACTGGTAGCTACACGTGACGACGGTTGGCGAGTAGCGAGCTTGGACGTGGGCGCCGGGCCGCACAGTTACGCGCTGGTCGTCGACGGCGAGTGGCAAGCGAATCCGAGCGTACCCACCACCGCCTTCTACAATGGCACTGAAGTGACGTGGGATTACGTCGAAGACTGCGGTGTGCCTGGCTTGAAGATCGCCGAAGCCACCGCAACGGCCGCAGGCGCCGCGAACATCAGAGCCACCTTCACACGTGCGCGCTCGGATGCTCCGCTCAGTGCGGCCACAGCGCGTGATCGCCTGGGCAACGAGCTTGCAACGCGCGTGGGCGATGGTGAAATCACTGTGAGCGCTTCAGCGCTTGCGCAGGGCAAACATACGATCACGATCACTGGGCGAGACACGCAAGGCGCGCAGGCGCAGGCGGTGGCAACGTTATGGGTGGAGCCGCAGCCTACAACGCTCGCCGATTGGTCGGTGTATCAAATCGTCATCGATCGGTATCGCGATGCCGCGGGTAGCGCGTTGCAGCCCCCGAGCATGGCATCGCAGCGCGCGGGAGGAAAGCTAGAAGGCGTTCGCAAGGCGCTCCTCGCAGGGGAGCTAGATGACTACAACGCTATTTTATTGTCTCCGCTTTACGACAATCCAGAAGGCCTGTTTCCAGGCAACACAGACGGCCGCATGTACTCGTCCTATCACGGCTATTGGCCGGTTGCGCCGCGAACGGTCGAGCCTGCACTCGGCACAGAGGCAGAGCTCGATGCCCTCATGCGCACAGCCCACGAGCGTGGGATTCGCGTCATCTTCGACGTGGTTCCAAACCACGTGCACAAAGAACACCCCTACGCACGCGAGCACGAAGGCTGGTTCCATGCAGACGCTTGTGTGTGTGGGGTGAGCTGCGCCTGGGGCCCGGCTTGCTGGTTCACACCCTATCTTCCCGATCTAGACTGGCGCATCGACGCCGTTGCCGCACAAAATACGGCAGATCTAATCTATTGGCTCGACCGCTTCGACGCTGATGGCATTCGCATAGACGCTGTTCCCATGATGCCGCGCGCAGCTACTCGGCGCATCGCCCGTGCCATTCGCTCGCGCTTCGATCATCCGGGCCATGAAACCTACCTGCTCGGAGAAAACTTCACGGACGTGAACGGTGCGCCATTGATTCGCCGGGACCTTGGTCCAGACGGCTTGAATGGAGACTTCCACTTCCCACTTCTTTGGGCGCTGCGCAGCAGCATCGCGGAGGAAACGCAGCCGATGGCCTACATTGCCGACGTGCTTGCAACCAGCGATGCTGAATGGAAAGGCTCGGGCTCGTTCATGGGGCTGACCATCGGCAACCACGACGTCGCGCGCTTCGCCTCCGTGAGTAACAGCGATATTGGTGATGCGTGGACGCCTGCATTGGAGCCAACGGACCCCACCGTATTTGCCAAACAACGCATGGCACTTGGACTCGTCTTTTCTCTGCCGGGCGTTCCCGTCGTCTACTATGGCGATGAGATTGCGCTGCCGGGACACCTAGATGTTGACGCGCGGCGGGTGCTGCCAACCAGCCTGACCGAGGCGCAGCTCACAACGCGTAGCTTCGTTTCAAGGGCGGCCAAACTTCGGCGGTGCTCGGAGTCCCTTCGCCGCGGCGCTACCTATGTCCTGTCGGCCGACAACGAGCGGCTTGCGCTGCAGCGTGAAGCTGACGGCGCTGACCCCGTGATTATCGTCATCGACCGTAAACCCACGAGCACGCTGCGTTTACCGAGCCCCTTCGTCGAGGCGTTCGCGCCCCAAAGAAATCCTTTGACCGACGTTGAGCCGCTCAACTACAGCGTGCGCTTCTTTTTGCCCCCAGGAGCGAAATGCTTATGAACCATCCGCACCGCATGACGTTTGGGCGCACCGCCATTCCGCTCCTTTTGCTTGCAAACGCGTGTGTCATCAGCACCGAGCATCCCTTTGGTCCGCCGCCCGTTCAGCCGACGTTCAAAGCTGGAGACCCGGGTGAGATTGGCCCGTATGGGTCAGGGGCTTGTTCCGGAGCGGAATGCCCGGGCCAAAGTGGTCCCAAGGGGCCAACCGAAGATACCAAACCACCCGAATGCCCCGCCGAGCTCAAACGCTGCACACACACCTTCACTTATCCGTACAACGGAGAGACCTCGGTGGAGCTGCGCGGAAGCTTTGCGCCGGGCGCTTGGGAAAGCGGCGTGCTCCTCACCCGTGCAGGCCCTGTGTGGACCGCCGATGTCGAGGTCCCGTTCGACACGGACGTCACCTACCAATTCTTCGTCAACGGTTCGGATTGGAAGCTCGATCCAGTCAACAAGAAGACGCTCACCGATGGCGCGTACACCAACAGCTTGCTTTCGGCGACCACCTGCGATCCGGTGATTTGTGCAGAACCCGTGGTCACCGAAGGCGTGTTCGACTGGCGCGACTCGGTCATCTACTTTGTGTTCGTCGATCGTTTCTTCGACGCAGATGCGAGCAACAACTGCGACGTTCCAGGAACGGATCCTGCTGGCAACTACAAGGGCGGCGACTGGAAAGGCGTCACCCAAAAAATCAACGCCAACTACTTTACGGATCTTGGCGTCAACACACTATGGGTCACGGTCCCCGTCAAAAACACCACCGCGGCCGGCAAAGGCATGGGGTCAGACACGCACAACTACTCAGGCTATCACGGCTACTGGCCGCGAGACCTC
>JBIKMD010000248.1:0-6366 GCA_044359465.1 Myxococcota bacterium | reverse complement strand
CGTCGCTGACGCTCCGCAGAGTCGATTTTGGAAGTTTTGCGGTGGTCAAGTTTGAGCAAAACGGGTGGTCAACTTCGATCCAAAACGGGCATTCGTATTGAATGCCGAAGTTCGACTGCATAGCGCGCGAGTCGAGACCGACGGAACGACCCACGACGACGTTCTGATCATTCAGGCCCCGTGCTTCGCTTGCGGTGTCTGTGCCGAGCGTCCCCAGATCAATCAAATGGTATGACTCGGCTGCGTGTGCCGCCGCGCAACCGAGTAGCAGGAATGAGAACGTGAGTATCTTGTGTAGAACCATGTTTGCCTCCTATGAAGGGTTCTACAGAGTTTCGATTCCTGTTTCGCTGTGGGCATTTGTCACCAAGCGCACATGCGTCGCTTTGTGACTTTTGTCGCTCATGCTTAAGCACCGCCCAAGTCGCGCGATCAGAGCGGCAGTGGAAACATGACGCCAAAGGAAAGTGCTGGAGAGAACTTTCCTGCGCCCACCTCTTTGGCTGCGCCAACGCCAAACTGCACGCGTAAAAACTCCGCCGGAAGTTCAACGCCTACGAGTCCTTCGATGAAGGGTACTGCGCCGCGTTCAGACTTGAAATCGAACGCGTGCACGCCTGTCGTTAGCTTGACTGTAGGCGTGACGAGGTCGAACCCGGGGCGAAAGCGATACGTCGCGCCGATCCGCGCTGCAACGACTGCAGCGCGATACCGATCAACGGTCCCAGTAAACCCGCTGATCGAGCCATCGAGGCTGAGCGCGGGAACCGGCGAGTAAGAGACAGCGAGCGAGTAACCACCCGGTGCTTGGAAACCTAGATTCAACGTTGGCGGAGGTACGGCGGTAGGACCCATGTGGGCGTTATCGCGACGGCGGCCCTGACATCTCTCAAATGAGGCTCGTTTTGAGGTGTTGCGCCCTCTGAGTGTGATGACACGCACGTGTCTTGGCGCAGTTCTAACGCGCTACTGGCCAAGCACGAGTGGAGTTGGTCCATTGCCAATGACGATCTTGCTGTTTGGCGAGCGCGCCAGATCGCGCATGGCTTCGATCGAACGCAGTTTGAGAATGTCTGGAGTGAGGCCCTCTGAGACGATTTTTTGCGCATCGCGCACGCCGGTGGCTTCAATGATCTTACGTTGCGCTTCCAGCTTCTCGCGCTCGATGGAGAACAACATCTGCTGCGCTTCTTGTTCGGCGCGCAGTTTTTGCTCGATGGCTGCAGCAAGGCCAGCCGGCAGCGCGATGCTCTTCATCAATACGGACTCGATGACGATACCGCGTGCGCTCAGCGTCGCGCTCATCAAGGTGGCGACTTCTTTTTCAATCCGCGAGCGCTCGGCGCTATACATGTCTTTGGCAAAGAATCGTGCACTGACGTCTGCGGCGGCAGAGCGGAACACTGCAGCGATGAAATTTTCTTCATAGTCGGCGCCAATCGTGGTGATGACGTCAGCAGCACGTTCAGGAAGAATGCGGTAGAGGATGGCCATCCTGGCGTTGATGTTGAGACCTTCTTTGGAAGGCAAAACGAAGTCGACGGTGACGGTGGTCGTGCGTACCGGGACGCGCAGGATATCGGTCGATACCGTCTCGTAGAAGACGAGCCCTGGTTCCAGCGGCATCGGATCGATCTTGCCCCAGCGTCGGCGGAGACCCACTTCGCCTTGGGTGATGACCGCACATGCTTGCAGCGTCGAACACAGCATCAAAAGCGCAAAAAGTTTTCGCATGCGATGATGCTTTCATTCGGCAGGGTCACAGTCAACCAAGCGGTCGAGCAGAGCCCGCGCGCCAGGTACTTAGCGTCTCGCGGTCGTTCGGCTGCTTAGTCACGGAGCTAAGCGCGCCTTCGCTTGACAGCGTTTCGACAAGGGAGCTTGTCACCGCGAACATCTATAGTGAGTTGCCGATGACGCTCGCATGAGCTTTCGAATTAGTGCGCAAGCGCGGCAATTGATGGGCGACGCAGTCGGCGAGCACTACATCAATGACGGAGTCCTCGATGACGCAGAGATGCAAGCGCTCGGTGATCTCGACACAGCGTTGCAGGTAGCGGGACTCTCTCACGGCGACGAGATTCAGGAAAAGCACGCCACGATGATGATCGGTACGGGGCTCGCGCTCGGTGCAGCGTTCATCCGAAAAGAGCGCGCGTACTCCACAGCTACCTTGCCAGCATCGAGCAAAGCGTATCGGGAGCGCGCGCGTGAGCTTCTCGCCGTGGGTAAGCACGACGATGCGTTGCGCGCTCTCTCGTATGCGATAGCCATCGACGACAAGCACCAGAAGTGGGATCGCGAGGCCGCCGGTGTTGCGCTCACGCGCGACCTCGAAACGATGATGCGCGTGCTGCAGAGCGCAGGAAAGGAAGGCCCCTTTCTTGATGCCATGCGAGCACTCTCAGCGATCGACCTCGACCATGCCCAGGCCGCACGTTTGTTTGGAACCGCGTTACTGTCTCGACCTTATATGGATGATTTTGTGAGCGACCTGCCACAGCTCATCGACGCGGCGAAGGCGTTAGTGAGGCTAGGCGTTCGACCCGGCGAGAAGCTCATCGTCGAGCTAAAGGCGTTGATGTCGAGAAACCACGTGGGCTCTTTTGCGCCGATGTTGTTCGCGTCTCGCAGTAGTGTTGACGAAACGAAAGCCATTATCGCGACATTCGACTCCGTGAACGGGTGGTTGCCCTGGAGCGATCGCGCTGCGCTCATTCGACTTGGTCCCACTACTGCGAGCGAGATGAACGAGCTCATCGAGTCGCTCGGCAAAGACGGCCAGCAGTTGCGCTTCATGGTGAGCTTAGTCCAGGCCATGCCAGCCGCGCGCGCGCTCGAGCTGACGAAGCTCATGTTCGCCGGCAGCAAGCCTGTGGACAATGAAGCGTACACGCTCATCACTGCGCTCAACGACCGACCGGAGTTGGAGATTCTCGCTTGGGTGGAAGCAGTGCGAGAGACCAAAGCGAGCTTTCGCTATGCCGCGAGCATTGTACGAGCCGGTGTGACGAACCTGCAGGATGTCAAAAAGCTCTGCGCAAAGTCCAACGCGGTCCATGGCTTTTGGCAATGGCAAGACGCTGCAGATGCGATGCACAAAGCGGGCTTCGCACCGGAAGAGACCCTGGAGTTCATCTCCAAGTTGATGCGTAAACCGCATGCGCAGGGGAGCGAAGTAGCGACCGTAGCCATCCTGAAGCTCGCCAAGGCGCAAAACGCAGACAAAGCGCTCACGTTCAAAGCGCTCGCTTTCGTGTTCCAGTACGGGGGAAACTGCGCGAGAGAGGTTGGCGCACTCCTTGCCGATTGCGGCGTGGATTTGCACGACTTGCGTCACGACAAGATCGTCGCTGCGCTCGCGCCGAAGATCAAACCCGAGCATGCCTTGAACGCCTCATCTATGTTGAATGCCTTGCACGAAGGTGAATTGCGCGAACGCGGCACCGACAAGATTCGAGCGGAGATGATCAAGCTCATGCCGCCCGAAGTGACATACGCGATCATTGGCGCTGGCAGCGACGCACTATTTACCTCCACGTACTTGTTGCTGATCGAACGCCTCAAAGCAACCGCGGGGGGCGTGCGTCAGTGGCTGGGAGACAATCCGAAGGACTACGCAGCGTTCTTCGCTACACTCACTCGTTTCGGCCAGATGGACGTGTTGCTGGATACGGCGGACTTAGCTGTGGGTGTCATTGAGAGTGATTTCTCGAACACGGCAGACCTCGTGAGCAAAGCGAGCCGTGACGTGAAGATGGTTGTCGAGATTCTGCGAAAGGGCGACCCCGTTTTGTGTGCGCGGATCGAGAAGAGGCTACTCGACCACAGAGAGGTACCAGCGGTTGCGTTCATGCTGCGACAGGCGTTTCAAGCGAACGTACTGCAGGGGAAAGAGGCGATCGCTGTCGCCGAACGCTATCCGCCGATTGTGGGGAACGCTCCGCCGACCAAACGTTGGCTTGCAGACGGCACGGTCAGCGCAAAGCTGTTCTATTTTCCAGATGAGAGGTCTTTCGAGGAATCGATCACCTTCTTTACGAACGCTGGATTCTCGGTCAGTGGCGACAAAAAGAAGCAGGCCGTGCTCGAGCGCACCTATAAAGGCACAAAGGTGCGCCTCGTATTGTCGAAGGACCCGGAAGAAGAACGCGAAAGCGCGTTTGACTCGAAGCGCTTCGATATCGTTGCTGCCCGTTGTCACAGTTTTCACTTTCACCAAGTGTTCGTACCGACGGCCAAACCGGACGACGATAACCCGCAGTTGCTGTTTGGCGGTTCCTGCGGCTCGTTCCGCAGCATGACCTCGCCCGGCTTTTTGGAAACTTACGGCCGTCAATTGCACATGAGCGATCAGAACACTGGTGAAGGCCCGGTGAATGATCAGGTGATTCTGCGTACGGTCTTCGGCATCGCCGAAGGTAAGACGAAGTGGGCAGACTTTGGTTATGACAAGATTGGCAACAAGGGTCTCGTGCTCCCGGATGATCCAGCGCATCTCGCACATGCGTACGCTGTGAGCTTCGAGCAGTGGCTGGCGGCGAAGAAGAAGTCAGCTTCGACCTAGGGCGATGCGCAAGCGTGGCCAGCACCAGAGGCTCAGTTTGTCAGACTTTCGCGCAACTTGGCTTTGAGGACTTTGCCTGTTGGATTGCGAGGCAGCTCGCTCAGGAACTCTACGCGCTTCGGTTTCTTGAGCGACTGCAATTGGCTGGCGCAGTAGCCAATGACCTCGTCTTCGCTGAGCGTATGGCCCGCCTTCTTCACAACAAACGCCACGATGCGCTCGCCCCACTCAGGGTCTGGGGCGCCAACGACGGCGCAGTCTTCAATGGCTGGATGCTCCAGCAGAACGAGCTCGATCTCTGCCGGATAAATGTTCACGCCGCCGGAGATGATCATGTCGCTCTTGCGGTCGACTAGAAACAAATAGCCATCGGCGTCCTGGTAACCAATGTCGCCAACGGTCCGCATTTCGCCAGAGAAAGCGCGCTGCGTGGCCTCGGCATTTTTATAGTAGCCGAAATCGAGTTGGTCCGAGCTGACGTAGAGTTGACCTTTCTCTCCGCGTGGGACCTCGCGGCCTTGGTCATCGAGGAAAGTCACTTTGACGCCAGGAAACGGCAGCCCAATCGTGCCGGGCTTACGCGCCAGCGCGAGCGGATCGGCAAGGCTCACGAGGCCGAGCTCGGTAGCGCCATAGAAATCGTAGATGACGGGCCCAAGCTCGCGCAGTGCGCGTTGTTTGAGCGGAAGAGGGAGAGGGGCGCCTCCGGAGATGATGCGTTCGAGCGCGCGAGGTTTCTTGCGGAGCACGTCGGCAGGGAGCTGAAGCAAACGTGAAATTTGGGTGGGCACCATGAACGCAGAGGTGATCTCTGCTTGATCTAGGTAGGTCCACACTTGCGCTGCGTCGAACTTATCACCCAAGTGCACGGTGCCCCCGGCGGACAAGGTGAAGCCAATAAAAGCCGTGGGCGCTGCGTGATAGGTAGGGCATGCCGTGTAGAAACGCGTGTGTTTGGAGAAGCCGCAAGCGCCGAGAATCTGGTACGCGCGCAAGTACGTCACTTTGTGCATGTTCAGCATGGCACCCTTGGGTCTGCCCGTGGTGCCGCTCGTGTACATCATGATATCTGGGTCCCGCTGGCGTCGCTCGCGTTTGGGGACTTCGTCTGGACCAAGCAAATCGCTCCACGCAATAGCAGTGCCTTCTCTTCCTTCGAGCAAGGCGACAATGCGGCCGCGCAGGTACTCTGGCGTTTGCGTGCTACTGCCACCAACGGCGTGCCATTGCTTCTGCGTGAGGCAGACGATTTTTGCATCTGCGTGGGTCACGATGTGCGAGAGCTCTTTCTCTAGATAGTGTTTGCTCGCGGGCACGACGAGCGCGCCCAAGTGCGAGCCGCCTGCGGTCGATGCCAGCGCCTCTGTCGTGTTACCCAGCGCGATGATGATCTTGTCGCCGCGTCGTACACCACGCTGATGGCACCCCGTGCCGAAGCGACAAGCGAGCGTATTGAAAGCGCGGTAGTCGGTGATGCGGCCCTGCTCGACGACAGCAGGCTTCGTTGGCGTGTTGCTCGCGTGTGTGAACAGCATCGCATACATGTCTTTGCGACCATCGAGCATCATCTCGGCGAAGTTGCGTGCGCCCGAAGAGGTCCAGTCTTTGTGCAGGTCCGCGTTCGCGAGATAAGCAGCGAACGCGCGCGCTTCACGTAGGTTGCGCCTCAGCTCTTTTAGCATGCGCTGAGTGTGTCACGAATTCGCGCGCTTCCAAAGTGAACGCGAGCGCAATCGAAGAACTTAGGCTTCGCGCTGTAGCACGTACAGCTGCAGCTCCGACGGTTTGTCCGCTTGGAA
>JBIKMD010000247.1:0-6371 GCA_044359465.1 Myxococcota bacterium | reverse complement strand
GGCCGTGTCAAAAAAGGGGTTCGTTTCGTAGACATGCAAGACAGTGGAGACGCCATTGCGCTCGCGTCGCGCTATGAACAACAAGGCGCAGACGAGATCGTGGTTCTCGACATTTCTGCGACAGTAGAAGCGCGGCAGCTTGCCCTCCAGACCATCGAAAGGATTGCGAGTGTGCTCTTTATTCCTTTGACCGTTGGTGGAGGAATCGATTCACTCGACGCCGCAAAATCTACGCTACGGGCGGGCGCGGACAAAATCGCGCTCAACTCTGCGGCGGTGCGTGATCCATCACTCATCACTGCCTGCGCGCAGGCGCTAGGCTCACAGGCCGTCGTGCTGAGCATTGACGCACTTCGCACCAGTACGGGCTGGGAAGTGGTGACGCATGGCGGGCGTCGTCGCACAGGGCTCGATGCGATGACTTGGGCACGCTCTGGAGCGGCACTCGGCGCTGGCGAACTGCTGCTCACCTCTATCGATCGAGACGGCACGCGAAGCGGCTATGACCTAGAGCTGATCGACGCTGTCTGCAGTGTCGTCTCCATTCCTGTCATTGCGTCAGGCGGCGGCGCGCAAGCAATCCACGTGTCTGACGCGTTTTCTAGACGCGCCTCTGCTGCGCTGCTCGCCGGAGCGCTGCATACAGGTGATCTCGTCATCTCGGATTTGAAACGGACCCTAGCTGCTGGCGGGATCGAGGTGCGGCAGTGTTAGACCCAAACGCGCTCAACTTCGAGAAGGGCAACGGATTGGTCACGGTGGTGACACAAGATGCGGTCAATGGCCGAGTGCTCATGGTTGCGCACGCAGACAAAGAAGCGATTTCTCGCACGCTCGCCTCTGGCGAAATGCACTATCATTCGCGAACGCGTGGTCCGTGGCATAAAGGTGGAACGAGCGGAAACACGCAAGCCATGGTGAGCCTTAGCGCGGATTGTGATGGCGACGCAGTTTTGGCTCTGGTCCAACCAGCGGGACCCGCTTGTCATCAGCTCACACCGAGTTGTTTTGCGAGCGATGGGGCTACGCTCGCTGCCCTTGCGGCTACGATTGCGCAGCGCAAGGCGTCTTCGGCATCTGAGGGGCATACGAAGCGTTTACTGAACGACCGAAATCTACGCCTCAAGAAGCTCGGCGAAGAAAACGCGGAGCTCGTTACCGCGCTGTGTGACGGTGATAAGGAGCGGATTGCAGAAGAAGCGGCCGACGTTTTCTACCATGTGCTAGTTGCTGCTGCGGCGGCGGACGTGACGCTGGATGACGTTTTGCAGGTGCTGAGTCGACGCAGAAAGTAGCTGCTGGATGTCCGTGTGACTCCGACTTGGCGTACCTTGAAGGACAAAACGCGAGTACTGCTCGCAAGAACCTACTGTTCAGATCGTTTTGTCTGTGCGATCACCTCGGCCCCATGCACTACGTGATTGGCGCCTCCATCGCTGGCCTGATTTTAGCCGAAAGACTTCATAAACGTGGGGTGCCAGTCACCTTGATTGCAGGCGGTCCGCCTGAGCCCAAACGACTCTCCGATGGCTGCTCGTTGCGCAAAAGCACACTCGACGCGTTCTCCTCGACCTTCCCTGACTTCGATTTTTGGACAGCACTTGGAGGCGCCGATGGTCAGGGGGTGTTCACGGGCACGGGGATCGAAGGTGTGTCTGCAGAAGGCACACTTGTGGCGCCCAAGATGGCAAACACGATCGGCTCAGCTGCGGCACTGTCGACGCGTCACGGACATATTCTGTCTGTGCTCCGCAGCCGACTGACCGCGCCGGTGATCGAAGGTTTTGTCAAAGAGATTCGTGGGAATGAGATTGTGCTGGAGGGGCGCACGCTCGCGATCACGGGACTGGTGTTGAATACGCTGCCTCGGCCGGTCTTGGGTACGCCAAAGACCCCAAAACGCTACGTGCTTGCGGCGCAGGTGCCAGTGCGCGGTACGCTCGAGGCGATTGGCTACGCGCCCATGCTGGACCGTCACTTGGGGTTCATCACCCCCTTCTTCGATCCCGCCACGCCCGAAGCGACGCACTACGTGATCAACACGACCGTGACGACCAACCCAACGCCCGAGCTTCGAGCAGAAGTAGAACGCGTGCTGTCGTTGATGGTGAAGGCGTATGGCATGACGCCGATCGAGCCAGAGGCAACACTCGCAAGCGCAGTCGTGCCAGTGGTCGAAACCTTCGTCCCAGTTCCAAGCAGTGATCCGCGAATCGTCAATTTGTACGATGCGTTCTCTCCGGGGGCGCCAGCCGTCAACGTTGACGGAATGTTGTCGCAAGCTTGGGGCGCGGTGGCATTTGCGGATCACCTCGACGCCGGGGTTGAAGCCGCACTGACGCGGGTCAGCAAATACCTCAAAGAGATTCGCTTCTGGAATCGCAACAACACGACTTTGTTCTTTGACGCGTCACTTTTCTCTCGGCGCGCGCAACTCTTCTTGTGGAAACCGCTGATGCCTTATCTTCTGAAGAAGTGGGTCAACTTGGGCAGCGTTCCTGCATGAAGACGTGGCTCATGATTGGGCCTGACCCTTTTCGCTGAGCTTCTGAAACGATTTAGGCCTGTGCAGCGGCGTCGTCGTCGAGAGAGAGCTCACGGCGAAGCTCGGCGAGTGCGCTCGCGACGGTCTCGACCGTGAAGGCGATCTGCTCGCTCGTATGTTCCGAGGTGATGAAGAAACGCAGACGCGCGGCGTTGTCTTCGACAGCGGGGTAGATGATCGGGTTTACGTTGATGCCACGCGCGAACAAACGTTCTGCGAGCTTGATGGCAAGGAACGAATTGCCGACGATCACTGGTACGACTGCCGACCCAGCGCTGTGCCCGGTATCAAGACCGCGCTCAGCGGCGAGCTTGAGGAATTGCGCAGCATTCTTATGCAGCGTTGCCACGCGCCCCGGCTCGCGTTCGAGCACCTGAATCGACGCGAGTGCGCTCGCTGCGTTCGGGGGAGAAATGCCGACGGAGTAAACAAAACCTGGGCTCGTATACTTGAGATACTCGACCAGGGCTTTGCTTCCCGCGATGTAACCGCCGCAGCTCGACAGTGACTTCGAGAGCGTGCCCATCCAAAGGTCGACTTCGCTGGTGTCTATGCCCGCGTGTTCGCCAATGCCGCGACCCGTTTTGCCAATGACGCCGAGTGAGTGCGCTTCATCGACCATGAGCCAGCACTTGTAGGTGTTGCGAAGACGAATGAACGCGGCGAGATCCGGAATGTCGCCGTCCATGCTGTAAACGCCCTCAATGACGATGAGCACACGTTTGTAGGACGGACGCAGCACTGCGAGCATGCGCTCCAATGCAACAGGATCGTTGTGTGGGAAGGGACGCCGCTGCGCGCCGCTGAGTTTTGCGCCCTGCATGACGCTGTCGTGAATCAAGGCGTCGTGAAGAATGAGATCGCCAGGTCCGAGCAAGTGACCGACGGTGCCCACGTTGGTGCCGTGGCCGCCCACCATGACGATCGAGTCTTCTGCGCCGACCATGCGGGCGATGGCGGCTTCGAGCTCGCGGTGTAGCGGTTTTTCGCCGGAGGCGACGCGCGAGGCGCTGACTGATGTGCCGTAGCGATCGATGGCGGCCTTGGACGCGTTCGCAACCTCTGGATGACCGCTGAGCCCAACGTAGTTGTAGCTCGAGTAGTTGAGCACTTCGCGGCCGCCAATCACGCTGGTGTTGTTGGTGATGCGCTCGTGCAGCGTGAAGTAAGGATTCTTCACACCTGCGACTTCGGCCATTTCCAAACGTTGTTTGAGCTCTTTGTACGCTGGCATCGCGTCAAAGCGGTAAAACTCTTCGGCGATTGCGTCGGCGGGCTTGCTCGGCTCGGCCGCCGCGAAGGGTGTGACACCAATGGTCTTTGGATCGAGAAGCTTCGCTCGCACATCACGCATGAATGCGACGGGCTTTTTGCCTTGGTCTGTGTAGCGAATGGTCCCGACGAGCTCGGTCTCAGTGATGCTCGACAGGTCGAGTCGCGCGCGGACTTCGCCCACGAACGGACGCAAGATGACACATTCGCCAATCGACACGGGAAGCGCAGCTTTGCCCTGGGTTGCCTGCGCCCAGTAGACGGCAAGTTGGAAGCTCGAATCAATCGCGAGCGGGTCGACCAAGTTCTTGGTTCCCACTTTCACGACGCCTTCAATCGCGGAATCGGCGATGTGGACGATGCGCTCGATGCCGCGAAGTGATGGCCCGTGGAAGATGTGCTGCGCGTAGAAAGTGTCGAGCGCGATGGGGGCTTCTGGCCACCAAATGACGGCCGGTGGCTCTGGCAGTGGATCGACGTTGGTGTTGGTCGCAATGCTTGCGGAGAACGCGTTGTCGATGACGAGCGTCTCACCGTCACGGTGCAGCGTGGCTTTGGCTGGGAGCGGAAGCCCATCGAGCACTTTGACGTCGGTCAAATGACCGGAGTGTTCCGCGAACCATTCGAGCGCGCTGGCGAAAGGAAGGAGTGGCACGCCTTTGACTGCGTGGTCTTTGACGTATGGATGCGTGGTGAAGTCCAGCGCACGCATGTCGTGGTGCAGACGCGCACCCACGGGGAGGCGATGGCCGAGCAGGAACGCGCCGGTGCCAAACTTCGCGAGTCCATCCCAGGTGGCCGCAGCGGCTTCGCTTGGAGCGAGCGCGATGATTCCGCGGCGCGCAAGCTCTGGCCAGAGCGACGCAGGAATCGTCCTTGCAAGGCCCGTGTCTTGCCAAGGTGGGTACGCGACGGTTTGCGCGATCAGGGATTTTGGCGCGTTCTGCAGTGCCGCTTCCATCTTCGCATTTGCCGCCGCGTAAGCGAATTGACCGTGGTTTCCAAAGTAAGCGGTGAACGACGAGGTGGCGATCACGGCTTTGAGCGTGGGGATCTTCAGAAGCGAACTGAGCGCATCGACTTTCGTCGCGAGCACTTTGGCGAGGGCTTCGTCAGAGAGCTTGCTGGTTGCAATGTCCGCGCTGATGCCGGCCGCGTGTACCAGAACGGTGGGCTTGTGCGCGCTCAGATCCGCGGTCGTCACGTCTGCACTGATGTACTCGGCCGAAAGGTCCTTGATGAGCTGTTTGGCCTCGGTGCTCAGCTTGGCTTGCGCTGTGCGACCCACGAGGACCACTTTTGCCCCGCGGGCTTTCGCTTCTCGCGCTAGCGCTGCACCAACGCCCGACGCGCCGCCTGTGATCAGCACTGTGTCAGCGGCCGAGAGCGTGTAGCCCGTAGCGGGCTTGGCGTCGTCGAAGGCGAGGACACTTCGTTCGCTCGACAGGTCGATCCGCGCATCGGTACCAAAGGTCTCATCGGCAAGCTTGTTCGCGTCGAACTTCGGGGCGGTAATGTGAATGATGCGCGTGTCTGGCCATTCGTGCTGCAGGCTGGCAAGCGCGGCAGAAATACCCGTGGTATCCGCTGTCTCGACGACGAGGAGCATCGCCACTTTCGGTACACGTTTGATCGCGCTCAGATCAGGAGAGAGCAACGCGATTGCGGTGGGGGTGGACGAGATCAGATCGCCACGGGCTGTGAGCGCCTTGGCGAGAGCCTCAGCGTTTGGTCCGGTGATCTGCCAAGCGAGTGGTTGGCGATTCGCATGGAGTCGCGACGTGTGAAGGCCGCGCTTCGTGAAATGCTGCAGCGGTGTGGCGCTTCTGCTCGGAGTTTGGGCCTGCGCAGGCGTCAGCGTTTGCGTAGGTGACGACAGCGCGTCGATCAACTGCTGAACGGTAGGGAGTGAGGCCCACAGCTCACGGTTTACTTCGCCGTGAGGGGCGAGCGCATCGCGTAGACCGGAAGCGAGCTCCACCATCATGAGTGAATCGAAGCCGAGATCTTTGGAGAGATTCTGCTCTGGCTTGATCGAAGCGAGCGGGAAGGCGCTGATTTTTGCGACTAGCTCGCGAACGGTCTGCGTGATCTTCGCAGAAGGTGCCGGAGCGCTTTCTTTTGCGAGCGGTTGCGCAACTTCAGCTGCAGGCGCTTGCACTGGGGTGGTGGCAGCAGCTTGCACCGCGGCTAGAACGGGCGCGGACACGGGAACGCTTGCGGCTGCACCGAGCGTGCTCAGGAGCGCTTGCGTTTGCGCCTGCATTTGCGCGTGCATCATGCGGGTGTGCTCTTCCATTGTTTTGAGCTGTTGCTCGAACAAGGCTGCAACCACGTTTTTCGGTTCTGCCACGGCGGGCTCCTCGGTATGGCTCGTAGTGAGCGTGAGTGAAGTAGGTGCGTTCGTTGCGGGGGCAATCACCCAGTAACGTTCGCGTTCGTAGGGGACGTTCGGAAGGGTGGCCCGCGTATGGGTTTCGAAGAGCGCGGGAAGATCGATCGCGCGCCCACTCACAGCCAGTACACCGCAGAGCAGCAGTGTTTGTTCCAGCTC
>JBIKMD010000246.1:0-6375 GCA_044359465.1 Myxococcota bacterium | reverse complement strand
TAGGCAATGGCGTACACGAAGAGCGCTGAGCCCATGACGAAGGCGAGCGCCGGTCTCCAGGTGCCAGTCACGTCGAGAAAGCCAATGACGTTTGCGGGGTCCGTCATGCCTGACACGGCAAGGCCCACGGCGAACAACACACCTGACACGAACGCAGTGAGTCCACGCATCTTAGAGACCTCCACGCAGCACGGCCACAACGAGCGCGCCAGACGCCATGAAGCTCACCGTCGCCACGATCGACCGCAGCGAGCCCCGCCCGATGCCGCACACGCCGTGACCGCTCGTGCAACCGTTCGCAAGCTGCGTCCCCACTCCAACGAGTAACCCCGCAGCGGCGAGCTGCAGGAGTGGTGCACCACTGGTCGGCGAGCCGAACAGGTGTGGAGCAACGCGCGCGACGACCAGCCCAGTCAGCACGAGTCCCGCGAGAAACGCGATGCGCCAGGACTTCTCCGCGGCCGTGAACAAGCGCCCAAACACCCCGCTCACACCAGCAATTCGCCCATTGAACACCAGCAACGTCGCCGCTCCGAGCCCAATCAGCAAGCCGCCCACAATCGCAGGCCCAATCCCATCGATAGACATCCATCCGTTATAACGGACGCCGCGCAATCCCGCAACCCCAATAAAATAATGGTACCTGACCTCATTATTTGCGTATGTCGGCGCGGTCATGAATGCGCTCGAGCAAGTCACGCTGTCGGTCGGTCGGCATACGCTGAAGGGTTTCTCTGTCAGCGGGATCGCCACCTATGTGCAGGTGCCGGAGCTCGATCTGGTGTTCGACCTTGGTGAGTGTCCGTTGAGCGCTGTGCCACTGAGCCATGTGTTTCTGACCCATGCGCACGGAGACCATTCGCGGTGCGTGCTGCGGCATGTGGCGCTACGCGAGATGTTCAACATGCCGGAACCCGCAACCTACTATCTGCCGGAAGTGATCACGGAAGATTTCTTGGCGCTGGCACGAGCAGAGGCGCGTTTCGAAGGCGTCGCTGAGGACGAATTTCTGCCGCCAAAACTCGTCAGACTAAAGGGTGATCGCGCACTCGTCCCGATTAAACGCAATTTGTTCGTGAGTGCCTTCCCGGTGAAACACAGGGTGCCGAGCCTTGGGTACACGATCATAGAGCGACGCCAGAAGCTGAAGGCCGAATACAGCGCGCTCGCAGGGACGGAGATCGGCAGACTCAAAGCAAGCGGCGTCGAAGTCTCTCGAGCAAACGACGTTCCGCTACTCACCTTCATTGGCGATTGTATTGGCGCGAGCCTGCTCGAAGAAGCGCACATTTGGAGATCGGACGTCGTGATCATTGAAGCCACGTTTTTGGCCGATGGTGACGAAACAATGGCGCGCCAAAAAGGACATACGCATTTACGCGAGATAGGCGAGACGCTCGCGCAGCTTGGTGATCAAGTGTTCGCGCAGCACATCGTACTCAAACATTTTTCGATGAAACATCAGCGCCCGGAGATCGAGGACGCCGTCAAACGCCATATTCCAGAGGCGTTCCGATCGCGCGTGCAGCTCCTGCTCTAACCTTCTGAACCGAGAAATTTGGTGATGCGCGCGAGCTTCATGATGCGAACCCGCTCGGCTGGCGTGTCAGGAAAACGGCACCGCGTGAGTACGCTGCTCGCTTTGCCGCCCGTCTTTTCGACCAGCACGATGAACGCGCTCGCTACCGTTGGCCCCGCGTAAGGCGTATCGAGCCACTTCGCCTGCTTTTTGGGATCTTCTAGCGCCTCTGGCATGGGCTCAGCTGCTGGCCAGGCAACGTTCAAGGTCTTGCGCCGCGTTTCCGCTCGCATGCGCTCGAGAACGTCGAGCACTACCGTCGGCGGACGCCGATGGGTCGCGTCGCGCGCGTCGACGCTGCGCACTTTGACGATTAGCAGGTCGTAGCGCTGATCTCGGATCAGGACTTCATCGGAGACCAATGCCGGTTCTTTCTTCATCGCGCGCGCATAGTCGAATCGGAGCGGGAAACCTACGCTCAATGACGATTCCTCGCGAGATAACTCAGCGGGCAGCCGAGAAACGCACCTGCAGCACTTTGGTCTGAGGCGCCGTGCGCTTCAGCAGCGCCGAGTGATGCTCGACCACGAGTGTCGACCGCTCCCCTACTTCTGTGCCCTCGACTTTGAATCCGCCGCTCACGCAAAAAATGAACTGAGGCAGCGCGTTTGCTTCGATGTGATGAAGCGCCTCGAGTTGAACAACCGCGCAATCGGCCGCAAAACGCGAACGATCGAAGATGACGTTGAAATCGACGATGGGCCCAGCAACGAGCGTTGCGCTCAGCGGGTCATCACCTGAAAACGCACAGGGTTCGAGCGGGCCGAGTGTGCGTTCACCGAGCTGCAGACCGGCACCTGCCAGTACGACGAGAATTCGGTTGTAGCCGGGAAACAGAGAGAAAGGGCCGTTGGTTTCGACGCGTGCAGTGCTCAAGCGATAAGCGAAACGATCCGTGATGCTCGCGTCAGGTGGCGACATAGCGATCTCTTCGGTGAAACCGAGACCGTTCTTCCAAGGCATTTTTTTGTAATTCGAAGGAATCAGCGTGGTGCGCAAGAATCCCTGTTCGCTCGTTTCAGCCAAGCAAACAAGCGACTTAGACGAGGACTTGCTCCAGACGTTGCAAATCTTGGAGGGAAAGCGGAAGCACGTCCATGCCTACGTCGAAACGCGCCGGTTGTTCCCCTGGCAGCGAGTCGACCCACCGCACCTTCGCGCGCACGACGAGCGGCTCGTCAGACGATTCGAGCGCAATCTCAACGAGCTGGCCTTCTTTGTAAGGATCATCGGAGTAGACCCGGACGCGCGCCCCAGTGCCACCGTGGTGGTACTCGGCAAAGAGCATGAGACCGCCGCTGCGGCAAAGCATGGGCGCTTGGATGCGCTTGTACTGCGTGCGTTCGACCCGCACGTCGGATCGCTCGCGCAGGCGCTCCCAAAACGATTGCCAAGTGGTCGTCGTCATTCGTCGTTCTCCCCAGAACTGTCACAGCGGCGTAACCTAGATCACACAGATGTCTCAAGTAGTGACGCTATTTGATCTTTCCCTGCTCAAAAAAGCAGCACGCACTCATTGACAAAGTCACTTTTCCACTTAGCGTGGGCCGCCGCAGGCATGATGGTCTGTGCCCTGGACTTCGCTTGCTGAAGCGGAGCATGAGGGCTCCCGCTCAAGTAGCGCCGCGATAGCGATGCTTGGAGCTCAAATAGTGAGGCCAGATGGCATTCGAATTTTTGACCAAGGTTTTTGGCTCCAAAAACGAGCGCGAGCTCAACCGTATTCGTCCCTACGTCGACAAGATCAACGGGCTCGAAAACAACATGAAGGCGCTGTCTGACGCAGCCCTCCTCGCGAAAACAGCCGAGTTCAAGACGCGGCTCGATCGTTACGCCTCGCACCACAAGATCGATCTCAAGACCTGCGAGAAGAAGGACATCAATCCCGCGCTGTGGGAAATCCTCCCGGAAGCATTCGCAGTGTGCCGTGAGTCGAGTCGCCGCGTCCTCGAGATGCGTCACTTCGATGTGCAGCTCATAGGCGGCATGGTCCTGCATGACGGCAAGATTGCCGAAATGAAGACAGGCGAAGGCAAAACGCTCGTCGCGACGCTTGCTGTGTATCTCAATGCGCTCGCCGGTCGCGGCGTGCATCTTGTGACCGTCAATGACTACCTCGCCAAGCGCGACTCCGAGTGGATGGGCCGTTTGTATCGCTCGCTCGGTTTGTCGACCGGCGTCGTGCTCAGCGGAAGTTATGACGATGTGGCCAAGCAAAAAGCTTACGCCTGCGACATCACCTACGGTCAAAACAACGAGTTTGGCTTCGACTACCTGCGCGACAACATGAAGTTCCGCCTGAGCCGCTACGTTCAGCGCGAACTATTCTTCGCCATCGTCGACGAAGTGGACTCGATTCTCATCGACGAAGCGCGAACGCCGCTGATCATCTCAGGTCCGTCAGAAGACTCGACGGACAAGTACGCCACGGTCAATCGCATCATTCCGCAGCTCCGCCGCGAGGTCGACTTCACTATCGACGAAAAAGCGCGCTCGGCCATGCTCACGGAAGACGGCGTTGCCAAAGCAGAACGTCTGCTCAACGTCGATAACCTGTACGACCCAGCCAACATCGAGTTCTTGCATCACGTGAACCAAGCGCTACGTGCGCACATGATCTACAAACGTGACGTCGACTACGTCGTGCAAGAAGGCGAATGTCTCATCGTCGACGAGCACACCGGTCGTTTGATGGAGGGCCGTCGCTGGTCTGATGGTTTGCATCAAGCGATTGAAGCCAAAGAAGGCGTCAAGATCCAAAACGAGAACCAAACGCTCGCGACGATCACCTTCCAGAACTACTTCCGTATGTACAAGAAGCTCGGCGGCATGACCGGTACGGCAGATACCGAAGCCCCCGAGTTTGCGAAGATCTACAACCTCGACGTCGTCGTGGTGCCCACGCACCGCAAGAACGTGCGCGTGGATCAGCAAGACACCATTTATCTTTCGGAAAAAGAAAAATTCGAAGCGATCCTCAAAGACATTGAGGAGTGCGCCAAGAAGAAGCAGCCCGTGCTCGTAGGTACGGTCAGCGTCGAGAAGAGCGAAGTCCTCTACAAGTGGCTCAAGCGCAAAAACATTCCCGGCAACGTCTTGAACGCCAAATACCACGCGCAAGAAGCCGAGATCGTCGCGCAAGCAGGCCGTCTTGGCCAGGTGACCATTTCGACCAACATGGCAGGCCGCGGTACCGACATTCTGCTCGGTGGTAATCCCGAGTTCCTCGCACGTAAGGAGCTTGGGCCAGCGCCGTCCATCAACGACTTTGAAACGGAGCAAGCGCTCGACGAAGCCACCAAAGCGTATGACGCCAAAGTGCACGAGCTGATGCCCAAGTACAAAGAGCTCTGCAAAAAAGAGCACGATGAAGTGGTGGCCGCAGGTGGTCTGCACATCATTGGCACCGAACGCCACGAGTCTCGCCGCATTGACAATCAGCTCCGCGGACGCGCGGGTCGCCAGGGCGATCCAGGTAGCTCGCGCTTCTACATCTCGCTCGAAGACGATCTCATCCGCGTGTTCGGCGGCGATCGTATGAAGACACTCATGCAGCGCTTTGGCATGAAAGAGGGCGAGGTCATTGAGCATCCGTGGGTGACCAAGTCGATCGAGAACGCGCAGAAGCGGGTCGAAGGCCACAACTTCGATATTCGTAAGAACCTCATCGAATACGATGACGTCATGAACTTGCAGCGCAAAGCCATCTACGGCCTGCGCCGCGAAGTGCTCGGCGGTGAAGACGCCATGATGCGCGAGAAGATCTTGGATCTGATCGAGGACGGCATCATCTCTACCGTGCAAGCGGCTTGTCCAGAGAAGGAAGCCGTAGACAAGTGGGATCTCGATGCGCTGCAAAAAGGCATCAAGGATTTGTTCGCGGTGGACTTCAATCCGCGCGCGCTCAGCGTCATTACACGCGAGTCACTCGAAGACGCCGCATTCACTGCGGTAGAGCTCGATTACAAACGCCGTGAGGCGCAAGAGAGCGAAGGCGAACGTCGTAAAGCCGAGCGCTACGAGTACCTGCGCCTCATCGACCAATATTGGAAAGAACATCTGCAGCAGGTCGATCACCTCAAAGAGGGCATCAACCTGCGTGGTTACGCGCAAAAAGATCCGAAGCAGGAGTACAAGAAAGAGGCGTACAACCTGTTCGTAGACATGATGGCGCGCATGTCGAACGATATTCTATTCAATATCTTTCACATGCGAGTCATCGGCGAGGCCGAGTACATGGCGCTTATGGAAGCCGAGCGTCAGAAGCAAAAGATGGTCGAGCAACATGCGAGTGCGCAAAGCATGGCAGCAGGGCCTGCGCCTGAAGCAGAGCCAGCGAACGCCGGACAGCAGCCTCAACGCATGCTCCAGCAGCCGCAAACCGAACCCGTGAAGGTCGAAACCTTCCGCCGCGAGAAGCCCAAAGTAGGCCGTAACGACCCGTGCTATTGCGGCAGCGGCAAGAAGTACAAAGCGTGCCATCTTCCAGAAGACGAAGCCGCAGAAAAGCGGGCCTAGCCTCGTCTAGCCAGGGATTGTCCTCAAAGTCGGGTACAACCCAAAAATCCTTCAGAAATTTCACCGCGGAGGGTGCAGAGCCCGCACCGATTCTGCGAACACCGTCTAGGTCTCTCCAGTCAAAACGCGGGTCCTTGTCCTAGCGCGTTAACATCGGGCACCAGTCGCCATTTGTCGGCAGCTACGATTTTCCATGGCCGAGACCGCCGTAGCTGCGATACACCAAAGCGAATGTTCTTTTGCTTAGCTGCGCTAGCGCTCACCGCTGCGGGACCGAC
>JBIKMD010000522.1:0-4497 GCA_044359465.1 Myxococcota bacterium | reverse complement strand
CCATGGTTGGCGCGCCTTGGTAAGCATCTGGCGCCCACATGTGAAACGGCACTGCCGCAATCTTGAACGCAAAACCCACGATGCAGAGCACGGCGCCCACAAGGAACAAGGTCTGCAGCTCACCGCCGCTACCACTGATCATCTTGGAGGCGATGGTGGAGATGCCTGCGTAGTCCGTGGTGCCGGTAGCGCCAAAGAGCATCGCTGCACCAAACAAAAAGAACGCGGATGCGAAAGCACCAGAGAGGAAGTACTTGAGCGCGCCCTCTTGCGAGCGGCGATCCGAGCGGCGAAAGCCCACGAGCACGTAAATCGCGAGCGACATGATTTCCAGACCAACAAAGAATGTGAGCAGCTCGCTCGCCGAGACCATCAGCATCATGCCGGCAATGCCGAACAATGACAGTGAGAAGTACTCACCGCGAACAAGCCCCTGGGTGGTGGCGGAGCCAGCGCCCATGCACATGCTCAGCGCCGCAATGACGATGATGAGCCCCTGACCCACAAGCGACAAACGGTCGATCGACAGCGTACCTGCCCACACGGACGCACGCTGCGGGTCTATGGTGGTGAGCAGAAACAGCGCTGCGAACAGCGTCACCAGCGACACGGCGATGAAGGGATGCGCGGAGTGCGGCGTATGGTCGGCATCTTTGTGCGACTTCGCCACCGCCATGAGCATGGTGACAAGACCGCCCACAATGACCGCGAGCATCGGAAGAATTTGCGCAAGGCTCTCGAGGTTCGGAGTGTTCATGGTGTCCTACTGAGGAGGCAATGAGGGAGGCGGTTGCGACGGTTTTGGCGCAGGCAGGACTTGCATCTTGCCTTCTTGGTTCTGAATCAGACCTTGGCCATCGGCGGCATTACGCTGCAAGCGCTGCATGAGCGCGGGCTGGCGGCGAAGCGCGTCTGGCAAACCCGCACCAGCACCTGCGCCCGTCGGCACGTAAGCGGCGTTTTGCATGCCACCGGACTTCGCGTTGAACTCGCGAACGATGCGGTCCACGCTTGGCTCAATTGGCGCAAGGAAGATGCGCGGCATCACGCCCATGATCACGACCAACGCAACCAGCGGAGCGAACATGACGAGCTCGCGCGCCGAGAGGTCTTTCACGTGCGCGTTTTCGGCGTGGCGAATCGGACCAAAGAACATGCGTTGATACGGCCAGAGCAGGTAGACCGCCGCAAAGATGACACCGAGCGCGCCTACTGTGACGAGCGCAGGACCATACCCGTAGAACGGAGCGACGCTGCCAAGGGCGCGCGAGCCAAAGGTTCCCGCGAGGATCATGAACTCGCCAACAAAACCGTTGAGACCCGGCAAACCAATCGACGACAGCGTGATGATCAAGAAGATCGCCGCGTAGACCGGCGTCACTTTAGCAAGACCACCAAACGCATCGATTTCGCGCGTATGCCGGCGTTCGTAAATCACACCAACGAGGAGGAACAACGCGCCAGTCGAGATGCCGTGATTGAGCATCTGATAAACCGCGCCTGTCACGCCCGCCGTCGTCATGGCGGCAATGCCGAGCATCACAAAGCCCAAGTGGCTCACAGACGAATACGCAACCACCTTCTTGATGTCTTTTTGCACCATGGAGACGAGCGCGCCGTAAACGATACCGATGACGGCGAGCAGCCCAATCCACGGCAAAAACTCACGCGCCGCCTGTGGAAACAGAGGCATCGCAAAACGAAGGAAACCATAGGTTCCCATCTTCAGGAGCACGCCAGCGAGAATGACCGACCCGCCCGTAGGCGCTTCGACGTGGGCCATGGGCAACCACGTGTGGACCGGGAACATGGGAACCTTGATGGCGAACGCGAGCGCAAACGCGAGGAACATCCAGCGCTGCGCTTCAATCGCAAGCGAGTGCTTCGCCAAAATGGCGAGCTCGAAGGTGCGCGGCGAGCCAGCGGGCATACCCTTGAAGTAGAGCCACAAGATGGCCACGAGCATGAGCACGCTGCCAACCATGGTGTACAAAAAGAACTTGATGGTGGCTTGAATGCGGTTTTTGCCGCCGAACACACCGATGAGGAAATACATCGGGATGAGCATGGCTTCCCAGAACACGTAGAACAGCAGCATGTCTTGCGCCGCGAGCGCGCCGATCATGGCCGTTTCAAGCGCCAGTAAGCAAATCAAATACTCGCGTACGCGGTCTTCAACCGACGAGTACGAGGACACGATAATGATTGGCGTCAGGAACGTGGCAAGCACGATCAAGAACAGCGAGATGCCGTCGATGCCGAGCAAATACTGCGCGCCAATCGATTCAATCCAAGGGAGGCGCTCGACGAACTGAAGCGCAGAGCTCGTCGTCTCGAAACGCGCCCACAACACGAGCGACGCGACGAAGGTGGCGCCACTGACAAAGAGGGCAAAGCCCCGCGCACCAGGCGATTTGCCGCGCGGGAACGCCATCAGCATGATGGCGCCTACGAGCGGCATGAACGTGATCAAGCTGAGCAATTGATTCATTTGATCACCACCCACAGAATCACAGCGGCCGCGCCGAACGCGAACACGGTCGCGTAACGCTGCAAGCTACCGTTCTGGATCCAGCGCACGAGATAGCCGCCGTATTTGGCGGGCACAGCAAAGATGCCAATCATGACTTTATCGATCAGTAACTCATCTACGAGCTTGTACAGAACCACATACGAAAACTCATTGAGCCCGCGAACGATGGTCTTTTGGTAGAGCTCGTCAACGTACCACTTGTTGTAGAGCACTTTGACGAAACCATGGCCTGGAAGCGTCTGCAAAACGTGCAGCTGCTTCTCTGTGGGGCCGCGGCTCAACGAGCCGAACCAGGCGACGGCGAGCGCCATGGAACCAAGCGAGCAAACCAGCGTGACGGCCATGAGCGCCCATTCGAGCGCATGATGATCGCCTTTGATTTCAGGCAGCGCACCAACCACCGGCGTCAGGAACTCCGACAGCATGGTGTGACCACCAAGGATGTGCGGAATGTTCAAATAGCCCGTCGCAATCGCGCCAATGCCCAGCACAATCAGCGCGAGTGACATCAGCGGCTCTTCTTTGGCGTGGTCGAGCACTTCTTTTGGACCACGGTATTTGCCGCTGAAGAACGTGAGAATGGTGACGCGCCACATGTAGAAAGACGTGAGCGTCGCGGCACAGAGCGCCAGCGCGAACAGCACGTAGTTCAAACCAGGCATGCCCGCAAAGACGCCGCCTTCTAGGCCAGACGCGAACGCCTGCCACATGATTTCGTCCTTCGAGAAGAAGCCGGCGAAACCAGGGAAGCCCATGATCGCAAAGGTGCTGATCACGAAGGTGATCGTCGTGATCGGCAGCTTCTTGTACAGGCCGCCCATTTTACGAATGTCTTGCTCGTGGTGGAGCGCGTAGATCACCGCGCCTGAACCAAGGAACAAACAGGCTTTGAAGAACGCGTGCGTGAAGACGTGGAAGAAGCCGGCCGAGAACGCGCCAACACCTACGCCGAGGAACATGAAGCCAAGCTGCGACACCGTGGAGTACGCGAGTACCTTTTTGATGTCGGTTTGCATGAGACCCATGGTCGCCGCGAACAACGCGGTGAGCGCACCGATGATCGCCACGACGGCGAGCGCCGCTGGCGCCGCAGCATAAAGCCACGACAAGCGGCAGATCATGTAAATACCCGCGGTCACCATGGTCGCCGCGTGGATGAGAGCGGACACCGGCGTGGGGCCTGCCATAGCGTCCGGCAACCACACGTACAACGGAATCTGAGCGCTCTTACCGGTCGCACCCAGGAACAGGAACAACGCCGCAATCAGCGCGACCGTGCCACCCGTTGCGCCGAGCGCTGCGAACTTCGCCGGCATCTGCGAAAACTCCATGGTGCCGAGCGAGAAGAACAGCACGAGCGTGCCAATGATGACGCCAAAGTCGCCAACGCGGTTGACGATGAAGGCTTTCTTACCGGCCGATGCGTTTGCGTCTTCGGTGAACCAGAAGCCGATGAGCAGGTACGAGCAGAGACCAACGCCTTCCCAGCCGACGAACATCAGGATCATGTTGTCGCCAAGAACCAGCAGCAACATGGAGAAGACGAACAGATTCAAATACGAGAAGTAGCGGTGCACAGACGGGTCGTCGCCCATGTACTCAACCGAGTAGAGATGGATGAGCGAGCCGATGCCAGTGATCACGCAAATCATGATCCCCGAGAGCTGATCGACGCTGAGCCGCGCGCTGACCGACAAATTACCTGCCGAGAACCACGTGCCAAAATCGTAGACGACTTTGCTGTCAGTTGACGCAACCGTGTAGAGCAACATGGCGGCAATGCCTGCGCCAAGCAGCAGTGGCACACACGCCACAAAGAACACGAAGCCCTTTGGCAAACGCGGGCCTAGAATCCCGTTGATCGCGCTGCCGATGAGCGGCAGCAGAAGCAACCAAGGAAGCCATTCATTGACGTTCATTGTCATTACGATTGCTCCAGCAAGTCGCGAAGCTCGTCGACATCA
>JBIKMD010000245.1:0-6402 GCA_044359465.1 Myxococcota bacterium | reverse complement strand
TGCGCACATCAACCGCGCGGGGTTCTTCGACGCTGTCTCCGTGCATGACAAAACGCAGCCGCTCATCGTCACGCACACTGGCATCAACGCCGTGACGGATCACTGGCGCAACTTGGACGACGAACAGATCAAAACTATCGCGAACTCTGGCGGCACGATTGGCATCATGTACCAGTCGCCGTTTTTGGGTGGTCCGTTCCTGGGGTGCAAATCGGTACAAGTGGTCGACCACTTGGAGCACATCATCAAAGTCGTTGGCGAAGACCACGCGTCGCTCGGCAGTGACTGGGACGGTGCGATCATTCCTCCTGCGGACATGCCGACCTGCCTCGAGCTTCCAAGGCTCGTGCAACATATGGTCGATCGGAACTGGAAGCCGGAACGCATTGAGAAGATCCTTGGTAAGAACTTCTTACGCGTACTCGGACACATTCGCGGCACCCAAAGCGTCCGCGTGAAGGAGAGCGCATGAGCGGCCCCATGAATTCGGATCGTGAGATTGGTGGCGTGCGGCCGCGTGATTTGAGCGCCATGCCTCCGGTTGCAACGACGCCGGTAGCTGCCGTCGCTGCCGCGGTAAGCGCAGCACGCGCGGCGCAACCGGCGTGGGAGGCCATGGGTTTTGCAGCCCGCGCAGAAGCCATGACCAAAGCGGCCAAGGCGATTCTGGAACGCGCAGATGAAGTGGCGCAGCTCGTGGAAGACGAAGGCGGCAAGATTCGGCCCTTTGCGCTCATGACCGAGGTCAATGGGCCACTCGAGTTTCTCAAGGGCTGGATCAAAGTCGCCAAGCCCTATTTGAAATCGCGAAAAATGCCGTTCAATCCGCTCGCGATGCCCGGTAAGAGTGGCCGCACCGATCTCATCGCGCGCGGCGTAGTTGGCGTTATCGCGCCTTGGAACTACCCACTTGGCGTATACTTCAAGCCGGTCACTCCGGCGCTTCTCTGCGGCAACGCGGTGGTACTCAAGCCCAGCGAGTATGCCCCACGCACGGGCGCCTGGTTCACGGCGATCATGAATGAGTTCCTGCCAAAAGGCGTCGTGCAATGTGTGCAAGGAGGCCGTGACGTAGGCCAAGCCCTCGTCGACGGCGGCATAGACTCGCTCATCTTCACGGGTTCCGTAGGCGGCGGAAAAGCCGTGGTGAAACAAGCTGCGGCGCACATGCTCCCCGTGAGCATCGAGCTTGGTGGCAAGGATGCGGCGATCATTTTAGATGATTGCAATCTCGATCGCACGGTTGCTGGTGTGCTCGGTGTGGGCTTGCTCAACAGCGGTCAGGACTGCGGCGCTATCGAGCGCGTCTACGTCCAAGAAGGCTTCGCAGACCGCTTCGTTGAGAAGCTCGGTGCCATGGCCGCACAGTTGAAAGCACCTGGCCCGCAGGACGACGCGAGCACCGCAGGCATCAGCCCCGTTTGCAACGCAGCGCAGTTGAAGCTCATCGAGGACCACGTGGCAGACGCGCTGGCCAAAGGCGCCAAGCTGGTCACCGGCGGCAAAGCGACGGGCCGCGGGTTGTGGTTCCAAGCAACGATCCTCGATCGCTGCGACCACACGATGAAGGTGGTGATGGAGGAGACCTTTGGTCCTGTGCTTGCCATCATCCGCGTGAAAGACGTGGAGGAAGCCGTGCGCCTCGCAAATGCAACGAGCTACGGCCTTAATGCCTCCATCTGGACGAGCGACCTAGCACGCGGCCAGCAGTTGGCACTGCGCATGGAGTGCGGCTCTGTGTTCATCAACAACCACGGTTTCACTGGCGCCGTGCCATTCGCGCCTTGGACCGGCGTGAAAGACACGGGCTACGGTGTGGCGAATAGCGAGTTCGCCATGCACACCTTCGTCCGCCCACGTTCGGTGATTGTGGACAAGAGCACGGTGCCTGACTTTTGGTGGCCGCCCGCAGACAAGGTGCTCCAAGAGATAGGTGAACGCCTCGTCAAAGTGCAGCTTGGCAGTCTTGGCCTCGCGCTCGGGCTTCCCGGCCGCATGAAGCGGCGTCAGAAAATGCTCATGGACATGGTGCGAGGAAACAAAGCTTGAACGTTTTGCTGATCGATGACGACGCGCGTCTCTACGAGCTGCTGAAGTCGTACTTCGATGGCAATGGTGTGGTTTTGTCCCACGCGAGTGATGGCCCACGCGGCCTCGCCGCACTCGCACAAACACCTTACGACGCCGTACTGCTCGACGTGATGATGCCGGGCATGGACGGGCTGGAGGTGTGCCGGCGCATTCGCCAGAAATACAATACGCCCATTCTCATGCTCACCGCCAAAGGCGACGAGACCGACCGTGTGGTGGGACTCGAGCTTGGCGCAGACGACTACCTACCGAAACCCTTTAGCCCGCGTGAGCTGCTTGCGCGCCTACGTGCCGTGCTGCGCCGCGGGCAAGCCGTTACAGGCGACAAAGTGGGCGAACGGTTTGCCGTGCGCGACATCGTGCTCGACGTGCAAGCGCACGAAGTGAAGAACAAGGGGAAGCTCGTAGACCTGACGGGACTCGAGTTCGATCTCTTGCTCGCGCTCATGCGGCGCGCGGGGCGAGTGATTCCGAGGGATGGTTTGCTCACGGCCGCTGGGCGCGAAGACGTCATCGTCGGCGAACGCACTATCGATGTGCACATCTCCCACTTGCGGCAGAAGCTCGGTGACGACCCACGCGCGCCCACCCTGATCAAAACGGTGCGCGGGGTGGGCTACGTGCTCGCCAAAGACGAGACCGAGTGAAACACAGACACCACAGCCGCCGCCGCACGCACTACCTGCACCGGCGCTTGTTCTGGTGGTTTGGGCTTTCAATCTTCATCACGCTCGGGCTGAGTTTTGGCGTCGCACATCTGGTGAGTCGCTTTGCCCCAGCACCCTGGCAAGAAGAAGCCACTCGCGTGAGCAGATTCGTGGGGCAGCGTTTTGCCAGCGTCTGGGACGACCCGGTGCAACGCGCAGCGCTGGCCGAGTCGGCCGCGAACGAGCTCGATTTAGACCTTCGTTTGCTTGGCAAAGATGGCACGCTACTCGAGTCATTTGGGCAACGTGGCATGTGCAAGCGACCGAGCTACTCCCTGCCAATTGATCGAAACGGCGTCACCATCGGAAGCGTTGAAGTCTGCGCATCGCGTCGGTACACAGGCGGCCTGTGGCGTTTATTAGTGCCATTAATATGCGCAGCGCTCGTCTTGTGGGGCGCCTCTGGACGCCTAGCGCGGCGGTTGACCCGGCCGCTCATGGATCTCACCCGTGTGGCGCGAGACATTGGCGACGGCAAACTTCAAAGTCGGGCCCGTCTGCGCGGCCGTGAAGCCGGCGAAGTGGGTATGCTCGCCGAGTCAATCAACGACATGGCGGCAAAGATCGAACGGCAAATGGCAGAACAACGCGAGCTACTTGCCGGTGTCTCACACGAGCTACGAACGCCTCTTACACGGATGCGCGTGCTCATCGAGCTAGGAAAAGACCATCCAGAGAAGCTCGCTGAGCTCGACCGTGAGATAGATGAAATAGATGCGCTCGTTGGTGATTTGCTCGCCAGCGCGCGTTTGGATTTTTCCGCGCTACGTCGGCGGCCGCTCGAGGGCAAAACGGTCGCTGCGCGTGCCTTGGAGCGCGCAGGCGAACCACAAGATCGGTTAGCAGGTGAAGAAGCAGCCTTTGAGGGCGATGCGAGTCTGATTGCTCGCGCGCTCGCCAACTTGCTGGACAACGCCAAGAAGCACGGAGGCGGCGTACGAACTCTGCGCGTGAAGACACGCGCGGGGCGGCTCGCTTTCGAAGTGGAAGACAATGGTGCCGGCTTCTCTGAAGAGGCAGCGCGGCGGCTGTTTCAGCCGTTCAACGGCTCGGACAGCGAAACCAGCTCGCTCGGATTGGGGCTCGCGCTAGTGCGACGGATTGCTGAAGCACACGGCGGAACCGCTTACGCAGAGAACATCGAAGGCGGCGCCCGCGTCGGCTTTGAAGTGCAAGTGACAAAGTAGCGCCGCGAACGACCGCAAACAGAAATCCCGATCAGCGCCATCGCGTCGAAGCAGACACCCAGCGCATCCGGCTCGAGAAACACATTGACGTCGACGTCGTTGGTTGCACGAGCTTGAGGGACCTTGTCGCCGTCACTGAGCGTGAGAGCAAGCATGGTCAGAGTGTGTGAGAGATGCGAAATTTGGCAACAGGATTTGAAAGGCGCTTCTTCGCCGTGCGCTAGTCGCTTTTGTCCGCTGGTCGTGTGAAAACGGTTCGTAATGGCAAAGAAAAAGAAAAAGTCTCCCGCCGCAGCCCCGCGTAAGCCCTCGCCCAAGAAGGCCGCATCCGCTGGCGAAAGTCCGGCACCGCACGCGGGTCCAAGGCGTAGCATTTTCATCGACGTCGAAAACACCAGCAATGAGGCAGAGCTCGCGCGTGTGCTCGACGAGCTCAAGATCGATCCGCAACACGGCGTGACGCAGGTCTCAGCTATCGGCAACTGGCGTCTCGTAGGCCAAAAACTGGGACGTACGCTCGCAGAGCGCGGTGTCGTTCTGGTGCATAGCGCGCCCGCCGCCCGCGTTCGCGACTGGAGCGACTTATGGATCGCCGTTCAAGCCGGTATTTGGCTTGGGCGCGCACGCGCTGGAGACATCATCGAGATTGTCTCCCACGATAAGGCGTTCGATGCCGTTGGCGATGCAGCAGCGCAGCTTGGCGTGATCTTTCGCCGCATCACTTACCGCGCGTCCGCCTCTAGAGCAGAGCTCGCGGACAGTCTCGCCCAGAGCGACGAGCCTCAGGCACCACGTGGCAACAGACGTCGTCGCGGCGGACGCAGCGGCCGTGGCAGTGCACCACTTGCCCAAACGCCGCAGAACAAAGCGCGTTTGCCTCCCATCGCAGCGCCTGCGCGCGCGCCCGTAGCGGAGACGCCAGCGGGCGAGATCAAGGCAGCGACGCCGCAAGTCCTGACTGAAACAGTGGCCCGGCTCGCCAGCGCTTCGCCGCTTCGCTACACCACGCTCAACGCGCTGACGCTCGCGCTACAAGCAGCGGGCTTTCACCGGCCGCCAGGCTCACCGCGTTTGGTGACCCGCCTGCATCAGATCAAGTCGATCGAAGTCATGCCCAACGGCAAGATCCGTTTGCGCGAGCCTACGGACGCACCAGTTCCCGCGGAACCGAGTGCCGAAGTGCTCGCCACCACACCAAACGTTCGCCCACGTCGCCGCCGCCGCCGCGGTGGCGGTCAAGGCGCAGCGAACCCTCCGGCTGCGCCCGTACCCTGAGTGAGCGACACCGCAGACTGAGAGAACACGTTGAACGCGCGGCGAATCTCCTTTTGATTGTTCTGCGGGGTCAGTATCCACTTCGCTTCGATCCCCATCTCGCTGAACACCTTTTGAAAATTCGTTGAGCCATCATCAATGCCCATTGCGGCGACGATGTGCCGTTCCGCCATGCCCATATCACGTACGATTTTGGCCACATCCTGCGCTTTGGCCCTCGTTGATTCGACATCAGCACCATCGGTGATGATCAACGTGACGGAACGAACGTTGACGCCCGCATCCAGGAAGGCTTGTGACTT
The DNA here is from genome assembly GCA_044359465.1 of Myxococcota bacterium. GTDB lineage: Bacteria > Myxococcota > JADLHZ01 > JADLHZ01 > JADLHZ01 > JADLHZ01. The sequence continues at coordinate 840 of JBIKMD010000245.1, read as the reverse complement.
GGCGAGCACGGTTCCGAGCAGCACCACGGTCTGGTCGTAAAGAGGCGTGCCGCAATTTGGATCGTAATTGCTAGCATCCATTCGGATCGCCTGAGCGAGCGGCACGTAGGGGAACAATACATGTCCGTTCAAGTAGCGCGTGTGAACGAAGATGTTTCCCTTCTGCTTACTCGCGGCAAGTGAATCCAGCACAGCGTTATGTCCGTCGCGCACGTTCTGCGCATTCTTGGCCATCCGTATCGAGCCCGAATCGTCAGGCATGAGCGTCACGAGCACGACCTCACTCGCTGTCACATCGTCAATCGCGATGCCTAAACCAGCCGCAATATTGGCGCCCAGATCTTGGACGGTGAGCACCTGCATGGACTGCGCCGAGAGCGTTCCGTCGTTTTGAGCAGAAGCAAAGAGTTGGTTGATATCTAGCGTCATAAAAGCTCCCAAGCGAGTGTTAGAACTGTGGCCAAGTTGAAATCGGATCGGTTGAACGAACGAGGTGCATGCCCGCGTCACTGAAGCGCTTCATCGCCGCCTCAGCGTTGGGAGTGAAGTCCGCGAGAAAGCCACCACGGCCGTCTGGCACCGTCACTGCGGACATGCAGTCGGTCAGCACATAAACTTTTTTCGCGAGCGCACGAGCGAACGCGACAATCTCTTCTAACAAATCGTCGATCGTGCTCTTCACGCAGTGACTCGCCGCTTGCCCGGCAATCACCACGGCATCCGAAGACAGGAGCGTCTTCAGAAAACCAGCATTGCGCTGCGCTAGGGGCTGACCATCGTGCCGGGTGAGCACTTCTGGCCGAAGCACCGAGTAGTTCTCAGTGAGCGGATGGCCGCCCT
>JBIKMD010000244.1:0-6407 GCA_044359465.1 Myxococcota bacterium | reverse complement strand
CGAGTTGCCACAAGTTGCCGGGCGATTCGTGAAATGACTGCTGCCACAACGGTGGCAGGAAGGTGGCAGTAAGCCATGTGTCTCACTAAAGGAGACGCTATGTTCACTCTCTCGATCAATTGGTTAGCAGTTGGACTTTCTTCATTGGCTCAGCAGGTGCTCGGCGCAACCTGGTTCATGGGCGTGATTCCGAAGCTGTATGGAATTGCGCTCGGCCGCACGGATCTCGCAGGCAAAAAGCCACAGCCGATGTTCATCGTGGGGCCAATGCTGTGCGGGCTCGTGGTGACGGTAGCCGACGCAGTGTTGCTAAAGTCGCTTCACGTTACGGCGATCGGCGATGCGCTGGTGTTCGGAACCATCGTCGGTGTCGGGTATTTGAGCGCAACCGTAGTCACTGTGGCCATCAACCCCAACATTCCGCGACCGCTGTTCTACGGAACCATCAACGCGCCGTACTTCTTGATCAGCAGCCTCGTGACCTGTGCGATTCTCACGGCGATGGGCTAGGCAGTCGTCATGCGACGGGCTGACCGATTGTTCGAAATTCTGCAGGTGCTACGGCGGGCGAAGCGTCCGCTTACGGCGCTGGCAATCGCTGAACAATTAGAGACCAGTCAGCGCACCGTGTATCGGGACCTCGCCGCATTGATGGCGCGGCGGGTACCGATTCGAGGTGAAGCAGGCGTTGGGTATGTGCTCGAACGCGGGTTCGACTTGCCGCCATTGATGCTGACTGCGAACGAGATCGAGGCGGTGGTGCTAGGCGCGCACTGGGTCGCGGCCAATGCGGACCGTGCGTTGGTGAAGGCAGCAGCCGATGTGCTCGCGAAGGTCGCGGCGATCGTTCCGAAACAGTTGCGGGAATTGATTGATGATCCGGTGGTAGGAACTCCGCCGGGCGTCGCGTTGCAGGCGGATGCCTCGGTTGATTTGGGGCGGCTTCGTGAATGGGCGCGAAAAGAGCAGAAGTTGCGCATTCGCTACGCAGACGTGAATGGGACCACGAGTGAACGTACCGTGTGGCCAATGTTGCTCGGCTACGTCGGAGGAATTCGATCGCTCATTGCGTGGTGCGAGCTGCGAAACGACTTCAGGTACTTCAGGACCGAGCGCCTGGTCAGCGTCGAGTTCCTCGAGTCGGCGTATCCTGAGAAGCGGTTGGCACTGCGCCGCCGGTGGGAACGCTCGGCCAAGGGACGTGAGGCGGATGGGTCGCAGCGCACTGTTGCGACGCAGCGAGAGTAGGTGCCGTCCGCTACACTTGCGACGTCACGCCGAAGCGAAGGCTGGCGATAGTTTCCAAGCCAGCGGCAAGGGTGGTCGTCAAAGGTTAAGCAAGGGTCACTGACGACGGGGATCGCGACCAACCAGTGATCCATATTACGCCAGACATGCTGATTAGGCTGAAGTCCGTGGGTTTCGACATCCCGGCAACCACGACACGCTGGCATCGATGACATCAGGAACAAGCGCCGGCGGCTGCTTCACCTTCGGAGCCGTGGCTGAAAACCAAGACCACATCGAGCAGCCACGGTGATACCGGGACGACCATGATCGCAAGACACGCGATCTAGAGTGACGCAATTTGCTAACTACGATCCACTCGCCCTTGTCGATATTGATCCATGGTGAAATTCATCGTGCTGCTCGCGGCTCTGCTCACTGGATGTGAGAGTCCAGTTGTGGGCACTTGGATGCTCACGACGGACGCGGGCGTACCCGTGACCTTAGATCTCAAAGCAGATCGAACGTTTGTACGAACGATCGGCGGGAACAGGGTTGAAGGCACTTGGTACGAGTACAAGGGCGACATGGTAGTCAGTACTGCGTTGGCGCTCTCAGGTCAGCCGGCAACGTTGCGTGAGGAATTTCACGCGTACGCAAACGGAGAATCTCTCGTTTGGAATGCGCTTCGTCGTGACGACGGCACGTCGGGTGTGGACCCCAAAGGCGTTTGGTCGGGGGAGAAACTCGAATCGGCCAATCAAGAGAGCAAAGGGATCTATTCTGAGATCGATCTGAGATCAGACGGAACGGCTGCATACCGGGTAAAGCTGACCTACGGAAGCGAAGCGGCTCGGCTCTATGAGGCATTCTACACCTACGCACATTCCAGCGGGGATAAGTACGAGCTGCGCTTGGCCAGTAGTGCGAAAGTGGGAAGCATCACGTTTCACGACCGCATCGAAGTCGAAATCATTGATGGGCGCGTGCTTTCCCTTGCTAACAACGTTTACTCGCGCACACGCTGAGCCCTAACGCCGCAGTCAATGCCATCATCGTTTTGCGCCGTGAGCGCGCCCCACTGCCTCAAGCAAGGGGTTTCTCCACCGAATTGATGATTGGCACACCAATTGCTCATGCTCGCCGCAATCAGGGCCGATGCCCAAGCGAAAGCCCCGGTGCGGTAGACCGGTCCTGCTGAATGTCGAAGGCGAGGGTACGCTTGAGCAATTGCGCCCCCGTCATGGCGCAGCGCAGTGCAAGCGGTTTTGGGTGATGTTTCACTAGCGACGTTTTCGTTGCCGCCAACTTGAGAATCTCGCGCTGACACGGCGCAGGCACGAGCATGGCAACGCGGCGGATGAAAGCTTGTGGCGTAAACCGCAGGAACTCGGATTCGCCCAGCACGCTGCAAGAACAACAAATGTTTCGAGATGCGGCGTTCGCGCAGATCGATCGCGTCCTCAACGACGTCAGATATTTTTCGTATTCCGACGGCGCTCACGCGGTCACTATCATTGGCAAATCAAACGACGGACGTTACACAATTGCCCGCTACGTGGCCTGTGGCGGAGAGTGACTATCAGCTCTCCGCCGGCGCAATCTTCTGACGTCATGGGAGCGCGCCTCCGCCGCTGCGTCGCGTGAGATTTCAAGGTGCGACCTCCTGAGCGCTGCACCTTTGAGCGCTGCACCTTTGATGACGGCGCTCAGACTCATTCGGCTCATTGGTCTAGATGGCGTCGCTTCCACCGTAGGTCCCAAGCCAAAGCACACTGCCGCTGTGGCTATCGACGATCTCGATCTCATGCGTTTCTTGGCTGTCGATCTGCGTCTTCAATGGGATGTCCATCTCGAACATGTCCATCTTGTCGCCGTCAGGGAGGCTACCGAGCACGTCGACATAGATGGTGCTCTTCTTGCCATCCGCGCTGAGCTCGTACCCGCTGGCGTCAACCTGCATGCCTGCCAGCGCTAGGCCGCTCAATACGATCGCCGCGCCGTCATCGTTCATGCTCACCTCCACGCCGCTAACCCGCTGGCCAAAGCCACCAACGGTGGAGCGGTGGATCACTTCATTTGTGCCTGCGTCGATCACCTCGACGGTCGTCTCTTTGATGTCGTTGTTGTCAACCCAGTCACTCAGTCCAATGTCGGCAGTGAATGCCTTCGACCCTGAGCCAACATTCTTGGCGATGTTGTCGACGATCTCGCCGACGCGCACGACAACCTTTCCGCACTCTTTGCTGACTGTGTAACCTACCGCCGCCCGCGCATCGGCGCGCGTGCCGCTGAGCGTGAGCATCGCCCCGCCCCCGAACGCGTCCACGTAGGTGTCTTCGCCGACGATGCTGGTTTTCGTCTTATTGAATGCAACCGGGGCGCTACCAAGAAACACAGGCTCGCGCAGCGCATTAGCGAAGGCAGTGCGTGTGCCTCTTTCGAACACCACGCCAGCCTTCGTGAGCTCGGTGAGTGACTTATACATCTGTTTGCGCTCTGCGGCGTCGAGGATGCTATCGATCTGTTCCTCGCCAGATTCGCTGTCCTCCTTTGCACCGCCCACGATCTTCGCCACCGTTGCCTTGGTCACGGTGACTGCCGGATTTGCTTGCGCGAGTTTGAGAAAGTCTTCAGCCGCTTGTTTGATCTTACCGACGCTCATTTTGAGAACCTCCAACTAGTCAATCGGCTAGCGCAGGCTTTTGGCTCTCGGCCATGCGCTCTTTCACCCACGCGAGTGATGAGTCGTTCCAACACATGACGAACCTCAAGGTTTGGGGCAACGTGAAGGAGTGGGACCGCTGGGCACGGATCGTCCGTAGCCTGGACTTCGCCAAGCAAGACTGGTGCGTCGCGGACGGCCGACGCCATCGCGGTGAGCAAGCTTCTCCTCGACTACGCCAAGGTCATGAAGCGCGTGCTCGACCCGTCCAAGGAGGACGCTGCGAGACCCCTCTTTCGTATCGGCGAGGCGCCGTTCTTGTGGCTTGTGCATGACGATGTAGTGGAGGCCTGGACCAAGGCTGGGTTCACCGGGTGCAGGTTCGTCGCGGTCGAAGCCTACGCGCGAGAACATGAGGGTCTCTAGGCTGGTGGAGTTTGGAGGGTGTCAGTATGACGAATCTCAAGTGCCGACGACGACCGTATTCGCTTCGCCGTTGTATGCGCCAGCTGGTGCGATCCAAGATATCCCCACTCTCAGGATCTTATGACTCCACCTTGCTCATCTCGCGCCGTCAGTCGCCAATGTGACTGCGCCTGCCTCAGTTGCCTCAATGCGTTTGCGCAGACGTTCAACGGCGCTGCGCGCGGCGTTTTTCAGCGGCGCGTTGAAGAAGACGCCCCGACCGAATGCAACCAGCGGAGCAACGCTGGCTTGTGTTCCCACTTCGCCCAGCACGTCGATGATTTGTTCTTCCACGCGTTGCGTCGATGGCTGCAGCAGCTGGTCGAGCAACGCTTGTTCAAAGTGCGCAACGAACATCGGATAGTGGGTGAGCTTGCGAAGCGCCGCGAGGCCGATATCGTCATCGCGCGACGCGATGACCGCGAGCAAGATCGGCACGGCGTCCCGGCCAGGGAGCGCGTCCAGCTGATCAACTGCGACGGCGGCCAGCGCAGGGTCTTCGCCTAGTGAGAGCTTCTTGAGCATCGTGAACTTATCGTCCAGCTCGCATAGCTGTAAAAAATCCAAGAGCGCCTTTGTGCGGAGTTTGTGGGCGACATCTTGTTTTAGTGCGAGCTCACTAAAGGTGAGTCGAGCGATCTTGTTGTAGCGAGGGTGGTGCGCATGCAACGCGCGCGCCGCCTGATAGCGAATCTCACCGTCGTCGTCCCGGGTGAGCTCATGGAAGCAGTCAATGGATTCTTGTTCATTCCCAAAGCGCTCCTCGAGACAGCGCAAATCATAGCGTCTGCGTAGGATGTCTCGCTCGGTCCGCACACCGTGCAGCAAGCGGGTTAGCTCGGTGGAGGAAGGCATGCAGAATGTGCATGCCACTTTAGTCAGTGCCTTTAGCAACTCCACGCACTTGAGCTCCGATGGCCACTCGGAAAAGTGCAGCGCAATCTCACGCTCGTTTACTTCGATCAGGCAGTGTGAGGTTGAGGAGACTGCGATGCGTAGCTCGTTGAGCGCTGCGGTCTGCTCGGCCCGAAAGCTGTCGAGCTGAAGCAGCGCACCGCGACGAAGGGCGTCGAACGATGGGATGACAGGGTTCTCGTTCAGCTTAGGCAGCCCGAGCCAAAAACAAGTCAGGTTCCAGCGTAAATCGAAGCCGATGTCGAACATCCCGCGAGGGTCGACGCGAATGGTTTGGCACGCCGCGGCCTCTTGCGTTGTGATGCCAAAACCAAGGTACGAAAACGGTAGTGCATTCATGGTGACAAGGTTCTCGAAAGTTGGGGCGGTCGTCCGGCGGATGCCTGTGTAGCAACCGTTATCGAGTGGCGCTAGCGGGATCTCGCCACTGAACATGTTTTGAAAGTACTCTCCTTTGCTTGGCGCGTTGGATGCAATCTTTCCATTCTCGTAAGGCTCACTTGCTCGTCGCACCGACGCTCCATGCACACCGAACATGTGTACGGAGGCAAGTCATGCGTACGATCAAGCGAGCCGCTGAAAAGGGCAAAGTGCACGAGCACGAGGTCAGGGTTGACCCAAACCGGCAAGCGCCTCGATTGACTGACAACGTAGTGAAAGAGCCCCGCGTCGTGGACTCCGCCTACAGGTCAGTCGTGCAAGACCCCAAACAGGTAAACGCCATGCCGACTCGGTCCACCTTTGCCCCGCTCGCCGCGCAGCGCTCGAAGGGCGTCTCCTTTACGACGCACGGGCCGATTAGGCCCGCAGCGAAGCTGCCAAACGTGCAAGATCGACAGGGGCTCGACGCCACGAAAAAATCCAACGAGGGGGCCAACAAGACCGTGACCGGGAGCGCCGACGGACTCGGCGTTGCGGGTCTGCAGCTTCCCGGGGTTTGGTTCGATCCTGCCAAGCGCGTCGCGTTGCTCAAAGAGCAGGGCTTCGAGTCTGAGCTTGGCGTGGTCGAGCTGTTGGGCGCGAACGGGCGAATGCAGCGCAAAGCACCTGACGCTCATTGGTTCTACCCGGCCGGGTCAGTTGGATCGACACTTTGGCTCGAAAAAGTCGACGCGATGCTGCAGACAGACACCGG
>JBIKMD010000243.1:0-6410 GCA_044359465.1 Myxococcota bacterium | reverse complement strand
ATGGAAAGAGTCTCTCGCGCCGCTTGCGCAGCAAGGACGCCGTTGCACAGCTCGAGTTGATCAAGCCGGATCACAAGTTTCACTTTCGCGCGCGCTACATCATTGGTGGTGAGTACGTGCGCGCACAAAAACTAGGTGAGGCCGCAACCGAGTTCACCAAGATCATAGAGGCCAAAGATCCCATGGGTCTTGGGGCAGACCCCAAAGACGTGCTCGCCTTGAAAGAGGTCACGTACATGGCGCTCGGCCGTGTTTACGCAGAACAAGGCCGCATTAGTGACGCGATGGAAGCGTACCAGACCATCGCACGCGATTCTCCGCACTTGCCGCAAGCGCTCTATGAGATTGCTTGGATGTATGTCACTCGCTCCACCTACGCCACGCTAGAACGCGAGCGTTCGTTGCTGCTGCGCCGTGCCCTGCAAGCCATCGACCTCATGTTGCTCTCGCAAGACGACAAGGTGCTCGTTCCCAAAGCCACTGTGCTCAAAGGGAACGTGCTGCTCAAGCTGGGCCGCTATGCAGATGCCATTGAGGCGTACACGGTTGTGGCCAAGAAGTATGAACCAGTCTTTAAAGATCTCGAACAAACTTTAGTGAAACAAAAGGACCCCGTTCGCTACTTCAACGAGATCATCGCCAAGAATCAGAACACCTACAACGCAGCAGCGTTTCTGCCGCCACTTGCCGTCTCGTGGGTGAGCGAAGAACGCGAGGTAGCCCGCGCGCTCGGCGTGGCGCACGATCTGACGGACATGCAAGGCATGGTCGACGATGGGAAGCTGATCGGCAGCAAGGTGACGGGCGCACTGCAATCGAAGCGCCCCATTGAGCTGTTCCCGCTCTACAGAGAAGGTGAAGAGCGCGCGGTGCAGCTCGAGCTCGAGCTACGCAAAGCCTTCGAAAAGTTGCTGGCGCTACTCACGCAGGAGCTCGGGCCCGCGATTGATCCCGGAACCCGCGACAAATTGGCCAAAGCCCAAACCGCGCGCATCCGAGCACAGGCGGCGTTGGCCGAAGCCGCGTTCAAAAAAGAAGAATCGAGACGCCTCGAGTCGAAGCAGCTCACCATGGTGCGCGACCTCGATCGCCAAGCGCTCAGGCTGCGGACAGAGATTGTCAGCAGCAATGCGCAGCTCGTCGCCCTCGCCAAGTTCCTCGACGAGAGCAAAAACGCCAACAACCGCGCGCAAATCCGCGAGTTGATGGACGTCGAGTCCAAAGTGCTTTCTGAGCTCGAACGAGAGGAACGCGCGCTACGCGCCGAGCTCCAGCAATCGCAAGTGACCGCCGGTGGTCCCATCACGGACGAGCAGCGGGCCCGTGACGACTACGCTTCGGCATTGGCCACGGAGCTCCAGCTCTTGCTCACCGTTCGCGCCAAAGAGGGCGACGCCAAACCCTTGCGACGACTAGATGCGCTCAAAGACCGGCTCGGCAGCCTAGATGCCGGGCTACGCGCCTTCCGCGATCAACTCGCGCAGACCGTGGACCATAAAACCATTCAGATCGGCAACGCCGTCGCCGCTGAGCTCCGCCTCATGCAGTCCTACGAACGCGAGCTGAGCGGTCAAAAGAATGAAGGAGAAGCCATCGTCGGCGGCGTGGCAGTGGACTCATTCGCCGCCGTCAAAAAACGTTTCTACGACTTGGTCGTCAAATCCGACGTCGGCGTCATGGACGTAGCGTGGCGCGAGAAGGAAGATCGCACGCAAAAGATCAACGACCTGGTTCGCACGCAAAAGGACGCGCTTGATGCGCTCGATCGCGATTTTCGCGAGCTGAGCGAAGAGCGTGGACAATGATCGAGATCGGTTCCGAGCTGACGTGGTCAGTGAGCGTCAGGACACCATGCTGCCCTTAGCGCTGGTACTATTCATGGCGCAAACCTCGCAGCCGGAGGAGACGGAGCCGGTCAAAGGCTGCGTCTCGCCAATCTGTCAGCAGGGCCGCGCGTGCGACGAAAAGAAGCCGCAGCCGGCATCACGTCCAAACGAACAAAACGAGAAGCTGCTGGCAGAGCTCGATGATGGCGCGAAACATTTTGCCGATATGGTTGAGACCTACAAAGACGAAGTCACGCGCGCGATTGAAAAAAAGTACAAAGCGCGGCGACTAGACATTCTCGATGCCTACGAAGCGCAGATTCAAGACATCGAGGTGGACGAGCGCAAAAAGCGTCTCGATGCCATTGCCGCCTTCGAAACCTTTCTGAAAAAATACCCCAACGACGAAACCTTCACGCCAGACGCCATGTTCCGATTGGCCGAGCTCGAATTCGAACGCACCAACGACGACTACTTTACCGGCATGCGCGCGTACGAGGCTGCAACGGCCAAGGATCCCGACCAAATCGCAGTGAAAGCGCCGCAGCAGGACTACTCGAAAACAGTCACGCTCTATCGCGATCTTATTGCCAATTTTCCAAAGTATCCGCTGCTCGACGGTGCGCACTACCTGCTCGGTTACTGCCTTGGCGAGCAGGGCGAAGAAGAACAGGCTGTCGAGATCTACACGCGGCTAGTGGAACGCTTTGAAACCTCACGCTTCGTGGTGGAGGCGTGGACCCGCATTGGTGAGTACTACTTCGACTCCAATCAGCTCGCCAAAGCGATTGAAGCCTACACCCACGTCCTCGCTTTCAAAACCTCTAGCTTTTACGACAAAGCCCTCTACAAGCTGGCGTGGACTTACTATCGCCTCGATCGCTTCGATGAGGCCGTGAAACACTTTGCCGACCTAGTCGACGACGCAGACGCCAAAAAATCCATGAAGACTGGAGGCGAGCTGCGCGGCGAAGCGCTGCAGTACATGGCGGTTTCTTTCGCTGAAGAGAAATGGGGCAACCTAGAAAAAGCGCGCGCGTTCTTCGCTTCGATCGGCGGACGCACCTGGGCAGCAGAAGTGTACGCACTGCTTGGTGAAGCGTATTTCGATCAATCGAAATTTTCGGACGCCATCGTCGCCTTGGATCTAGCACTGAAAACAGCGCCCAAAGCGCCATTTGCACCCAAGCTGCAGGACAAGATTGTCACTGCGTATGAGCGCATGCGCGACTTCGATGGCGCCGCCAAGGCACGCGAAGCGCTGGCACAGAACTTCGTGCAAGGCTCTGCTTGGTACCAAGCAAATGCGTCTTTGCCAGAGGTGCTCGCAGTTGCGCGAGAGCTGAGCGAGCGCAGCCTGATGGCGGCCGCCGTGTTTCATCACCGGCAGGCGCAAACCTTCAAAGATGCATCGCGCTTTGAGGACGCCAAGAGCGAATACACGGCAGCGGCCGTTAGCTATCAGCGCTACCTCGATCGCTTCGCGTCGACGAAAAACCGCTACGAGATCACCTATTACCTAGCCGACTGTTTGTATTATTCGCTTCAGTTCGGCGCAGCTGCAAAGACCTTTGCGCTCGTTCGGGACGACGTCGCCAATGATCTTTATCGTGAGCCTGCGGCGTACTCGGCAGTGCTCGCAAGCGAACGTCAGCTTCAGCTCAGCGAACAAGTCGGCAAGCTCAAGCCACAACCCGTCCTCAAATCGAGCGAACGCGCGAATAGACCCGCAAAAGCCCTGGCGCTCCCCGATGAAAAAGAGGCACTCGTCGACGCAGTGGATGGTTATATCGCCACCACCAAACCCAACGAGAAGTCGCCAGCGATCGCCTTCAAGGCAGCGGAAATTCTCTACGCATACGATCACTTTGAAGAGGCACGTGGAAGGTTCCAGTGCATTGTAGAGGCGTTCCCTGGCACCGATGTCGCGCGCTTTTCGGCGAATTTGATCATCGAATCCTACCTCACGGAAAAGAACTGGGATGCGGTCGAGCGCTTCGCGGCGTCCATGCTCGGCGCGCCCAAGATGGCGAACGCCGCGTTCATCGATGAGCTGAAGAAATTCAAGCTTGGCGCCATGTTCAAGAAAGCCGAAGAGCTGGAAACGAATCAGAAATACGAAGCTGCAGCGGCTGAATACATTCGTGTGGTCGACGAAAACCCAAAGGGGCAATTTGCCGACAAAGCACTCAACAACGCAGCAGTGAACTACGAAAAGGCCCGTCGCTTCGAATCCGCAACACGTCTCTATGAGCGCATTCCGCGCGAGTATCCGGCCTCTCCGCTGGCGGACTACGCGCTCTTTCGAGTGGGTGTTGCGAGCGAGCGTTTCTATGACTTCGACAAAGCGATCGCCGCCTACCAAAAGCTCGTTGACCAATATCCGCAGTCCAAACACCGGCCGGACGCTGCCTACAATGCGGCCCTCGCGCTCGAAAATACGCAGCGCTATGAGCGCGCCATCGAGCTCTACAAGCGCTATGCGGATCTGTTTCCAGACCGCAAAGACGCGCCAGATGTGTTCTTCCGTGCTGCGCGCGCCACAGAGCAAGCGTCTGGACGCGGCGCAGCCATTGCGGCCTACGAACAATTCATCAAGCGCTACGACAAGTCTGGCAAAGCAGCAGACGAGCGCGTCATTGAAGCCTACTTCCGCATGGGCGAGCTAAACGACAAAGCCGGGAATCAAAACGCGTCCAAAAAAGCGTACGCTACGGCCGTCAAAGAGTCTGGCGCACGGCGCGCAGGGCAGAGTTTTGCGGCAGAGGCACAGTTCCAGCTCGCCGAACAAGAATTCCGCGCCTATGACGCAGTGGTCATTACGGGTGCAACGAAAGCCCAAAAAGCAGCCATCGTGAAACGCGCGGGTTTGCTGACCAAAGTGCGAGACGCTTATTCGCTCGTGTTTTCCTTCAAACAAATCGAGTGGACGCTCGCGGCCTTGTTCCGCATTGGTAATCTCTACGAAACGTTCTCCGAAAAACTCTTCACAGCGCCGCCGCCGCCCGAAGTGAGCAAGCTCGGCGCTGAATACATCGAAGAGTACCGCGTCTTGATCGAAGAGCAGGCTGTACCGCTGGAGGACAAAGCGGTGGACGCGTACAAACGCACCATCGCCGAAGCCAAAAAGGCAGGTGTCGCCAACGAGTGGACAAAACGCACGCTGCGCAGCTTGAACAAACTGCGAAAGAAAGAGTTCCCGCTCCAAAAGGACGCGCACTACCAGCTCGAGCTCATGGCATTTGCCGCGCCTTCGCTGGTCGGCCTTCCGGCCGCCGCGAGCTCTCAACCGGCAACGCGGCAAGCCGATGACGACGAAGACCAGAACCCGCAGTTCCTGGAAGCAGCGGCGCTCGTTGTGAGCAATCCTGACCGCGCCGCTGCGCTCTTTGAGGCAGCTGCAAAAGCAGAACCCGAACTGTGCGCCGCTTGGGTCAACGCCGGGCTCATCCACGAGCAAAAGAAGCGCCCAGACAAAGCGCTCGCCGACTACCGCGCCGGCATTCGGGCGCTCCCGAGCTGCGCGGACGGTCATGCGGCACTCGCCTCTTACGAGCTGCGTAACGGCAGCCCGAAAACGGCCGAGAGCATGGCGAGAGATGGCTTAAAGCTGAGGCCCACACGCGCCTCACTACGCATTCGTCTAGCCGAAGCGCTGGTCGCTCAAAACCGCATCAAAGAAGCGCAGGACCAAGCCTTGAGCGTGCTCAAGGTGGAAGAACGCAACGCAGATGCCATGCTGACGCTCTCGCGCGCCTACTACGGCGAGCGAAAATTCGAGCTCTCTCTTCTGGCGGCAAACAACGCGAGAGAGATCGCACCAAACCGCGGCGACATTTACCATCAGCTCGGCGTGCTGTTCTTGCAGAAGAATGAGCGCCCCAAAGCCCTCGTCGCGTTCAAAAAAGCGGCTGAGCTCGAACCAGGACTCGTCGGTGCGCAGATCAATGCTTCTCAGCTCATGACAGAGGCTGGCGACTTCGAAGGCGCCCTCGAAGCCGCTCAGACAGCAGTGGCCTACGCGCCCACATCGGCCAAGGCCAAACTCTCGCTGGCGAACGCCTACCGCGGCGTTCAGAAGCTGCGCGACGCCGAGCAGGCGTATCAATTGATGATCGACAAAGACGCCAAGGACGCAGATGCGCTCTACAACTTGGGCATCTTGTACTTGGACGCCGAGCTTGAAGGTCTCGACATGATCGACCGTTTGCAGCGCTCCATGAAAACCTTCGAGCAGCTGCAAAAACTGAACAAGAGCGACGATGACGAGAAACAACTGGTGAGCACCTTCATTGTGCAAGCACGGCGGCAAATCGACGCCGAAAAGAAGCGCCGCGAGCGCGAAGAAAAGCGCAAAGCGCGTGATGCGAGCAAAGCGGCCGCTAGTCAGCCCGCTAAGAAGTGAGCGCGCGCAAAAACGCGACCGCTTGTTCGGTGCTCGCGCGGTACGCACCATAAGGTCGCGACGCGCGTTGCTCTGGCGTTTCGCCCAGAGCATTTTTCGCCTTCAAATCGAGCCCGGCGGCCCGCAGCCATTCAAAGATCTCACGTGAAGGCCACGCGCTAAAACAAGCGAGGTGCACG
>JBIKMD010000242.1:0-6429 GCA_044359465.1 Myxococcota bacterium | reverse complement strand
CTTTGGCGCCGTGGCCATATAGGTCATGAGCTCTGCGTTGAACGTGCGTGGATACGCATAGAGCAAGCGGATCCAACGGATTCCTTCAATGGCGCTCAACGCTTCGAGCAAGACGGTAAGCTTGGGTTTTCCCGGAAGGTCAAAACCATAGGCCGTGAGATCTTGACCCACGAGGTTGAGCTCGGTGCAGCCCTGCTCCGCAAGCTTCGTCGCTTCTGCCACGAGGTCTTCAACGGTGCGGCTCTTCTGCAAACCACGCAGCTTGGGAATGATGCAGAAGGTGCACTTGTTCGAACAGCCTTCGCTCACTTTCAAATACTGCGAAAAAATCGGCTGCGTGCGCGCGCGCGGCAGTGTGGACGATCCAGCAAAATCCGGCACGCCCACCATAGTCCGCGGGGCGAGCCCTAAGCCCTCTTCGCGCTTTTGCAGCACGCTCACGATCTCGGGATAGTTCCCGGTGCCAAGGAACTGGTCGACTTCCGGCAGCTCTTTGGCGAGCTCTTCGGGATAACGCTGCGCCAAACAACCCGTGACGACGAGCGTGTCGCACTTGCCGTTCTCTTTGTGCTTGGCCATCTCCAGAATGGTGTCGATTGATTCTTGCTTCGACTGTTCGATGAAAGCGCAGGTGTTGACGATGATGATGTTGGCATCATCTGCGTCTGGCACCACGTCATATTTGGCGTTGCCGAGCAGTCCGAGCATGACCTCGCTGTCGACCTGGTTTTTGGGGCAACCTAATGAAACAAAATGCACTCGCCGCGACATACGGCGCCGCCCATACGCGTTTGCGCGCGGGATGAGAAGCAAATTCGGCCCTTTGCCGGGGCGGGACCTGCCCCTGAGTACTTTTTGCTTACGCCCTGGGTTTCGGTCACAATTCGGCCATGGCTCCAACGCCTCCACAAAAGCCCCAAGCTCCGGCCGCAAAATCTGGCGCGCCGGCCGCTAAACCCGCTGCGACGACCGCAGCTAAACCCGCTGCGACGACCGCAGCTAAACCCGCGACGACCGTAGCTAAACCCGCGACGACAGCGGCCAAACCTACGACACCCGCAGCTAAACCCGCGACTCCCGCCGCGAAGCCTGCGCCCGCTGCGGTGATACCGACCGCGCCAGCGGCTCCAGGCAGGCGTAAGTCGACCGAAGCGGACATGCACCCCAGTGCGCGCAAGCTCGGTTTTCGTCCGGAAGACGGCGCCGAGTTCAAGAAGAAGGCGGCGGCATTCTTCTCTGCCAATGACTTTCCAGGCGCCCTGGATGCGGCAAAGCTGGCCGTAGGGTGCGACCCTTGTGAACCAGACAATTGGGTCTTGCTCGCCGCTAGCCACGCCAAAATGGGCCAACTCAAGGCGGCGATTGCAGCCCTCAAGAGTGGCATCGCGATTGTGGACGATCACATTCCCACCTGGGTCGCACTTGGTGAGGTGTTCATCACGGGGAAGAACTTCCCGGCAGCCATGAAAGCGCTGCAGAAGGCCGTTGAGTTGGACAAAACCGGTACGCATCCAGGGGCTCGCCGCGCGCGCATGTTGCTAGTTGCGCGCAAGCAATGGCCTCACGGCTTGCCGCAGTGAACAAAAAGGCGCGCGCTCCAAAGCGCAGCATTCTGTTCATTCACGCGCCCTACAAAGGGCAATTTTTCACACTTCATCAAGAACTGAACCGGAGCGGGCTCGCTAACTCGTACTACCTATGCACAGAGGGTGACCGCCGCGCGCATCAATTTGACGCGATGGGCGACAACGTCGTCTCTTACGCACCAGACGGTCAAAAAAACGATGCGACGGCGTACTTCTTCAGCAGCAACGTCGAACAGTGGATGCGCGACGGGAGAGGCATTTACGACGCGGTCAAAGCCATGCGGCAAAAGGTGCACCTTGATTTGGTGGTAGCCCACGCCATCGGCGGCATGCCGCACTTTCTCTTCGACGATCCGACATTGCCAATCGTCAGCTACATCGAGTTTCCGAGCTTCCGCCTCCACGGCAACGATCCCGAATTCCCGCCGCACGAGCAACAGATCATGCTCGACAAAAACCTAGAGATGTTGTCGCTCTACCAAGCCCACAAGAGCGCGCTCGTCATCACCCCGAGCGAGTACGCAAAACGGATGTTCCCGGAGTCGCTTCACCCGCGCATCGCAGCGCAGATGGAGGGGTTTCGCAAAGAAGATCTTGCGCTCCGCAACGCAGAGCCCATGCTCAAAAAAGAGCCCGGGGCGTTCTACCTTGGCTTTACCGCGCGCAGCATTGGCTCGGAAAAAGGGTTTCACCACTTCGCCAAGGTGGCCAAAGCACTGCAGAAGAAGCACCCGCACGTACGCATCGTGGTGGTTGGCGATCCTGAAGCCTTCGCCTACGGCTACGATCAACAGGCCATGAAACAACGTTTTGGCGAGGGGAAACGCAGCACCTACTTCCATTTCGCACTGCGCCGCGAAGAGATAGATGACCGCACGATCATCCACTATCGTTCCCTGCCAAAAGCGGACTTCTCAACGCTGATTCGCGAGATCGATTTGTTTTTATATCCGCTGCAATTCGGCAGCGCAAACTGGGGTTTGTTTGAGTGTCTCCTGAGGGGAGCGCTCGTGATTGGTAGCGACCGTTGCTTTTTGCCAGAGGTCATCGAGGATGGCGTGAACGGCTTTCTGCGTCCTTACGGCGACATCGATGCATGGGTGGATCTGGCAGACAAGATCGTTCGTGAGCCGCAGGCCTTCGCACGCGTACGGAAAACTGCGGAATCGAGAGGCCGTGCGTTTTTGGTGGAGAACGTAGCGCCAAAATACATGGCGCTGTTCGAGCGGGCGCTTACTTCCAGTTACCGATGATCTGACTGGCGATTTCGCTGAACTTCTTCATGGCGTTCGAGCGAGCGCTGTCCGCTTTGGTCATGCGGTCCATGTGCATTTGCATCTTGAGCTGTTGCTCCTCGCTCTGTTCGGAGAGCGAATCTTTGGCGTCCTGCAGCTTGCCCAGGTCAACATCCGCGGTTTCGAACGAGCTAACTTTGCCGCCGATGATCTCAGTCGGTGTAGCGCCGCTCTCCAGACGCTGCGCCTCACCCCCCGCTTCTTGGTTGCCTACAAAGTTACCCATCTGGAACTGGTTGTTGATGTTGTTCTGAAAGTTGCCGCCCCCGATCAAAGTCTCCCCAATGCCCGCGCCGATGCCTGTGTTGATTCCCCCACTAGGACCGGTATCGATGACCATGGCGTCACCAATGCCAAAGTTTGCCAAAAGGTTGTCGTCGCCGGGGTTGATGACAGGGTCATCAGGGTTTTCGATTTGGTAAAAGATATTTTGCCCCGCAAGCACATTTTCAAGGACGTGCGGGTTCACTGTCTGGGTCATCGCCGTCAACGTGTAGTTGGTGACCATGGTTGCCATGTTGGTCATGATCGTCACGCCCGATGTCAGCAGTCCCGGGAAGATGCTGACCGTGGCCGCAGGCGTGGTCACAAACGTCGCAGAGGACGATGACGTCACTGGCGGCGACGTAGGCGCAGCAGAGGTAACAGGTGGACTCGTCGTGGCAACGGTTGGAGAGGTCGCGACCGTGGTTTCCGTCGCCAACGTTCCGCCGGATCCAGCGGCTGGCGGCGCTTCTGGCGGCAAAAACTTCGCCGGTGATTTCATTTCGGCCGTTCCGGTCTCCGGGTTCGTTTCAATGACTGCAGACTGCATCTGCTGAGTGCCGAGCCACTTGTTGAAGTCCGGGAACGTGGCCTTTTCTTCAGGCGAAAGGTGCTCGACCAAGTCGTCGTAGTATTTGCGTGCCTCTTGCCGTGCGAGCGCATTCTGCTCTTTGGTCAACGTCGTGGCTTCACGCAGCGCTGACTTCTGCTTGCGGATCGCATCCATGTCGATGAGCAGCTCTTTGGTGTCTTTGCGCGCGTCTTCAGAGATGAGCATGAACATCATCTGAATCGCGTCTTCGATGGGCATGTTGGACAGATCGACGTTTTTGAACGCGCCGCTCTTGCCAATGATGTCGCCGATTTCTCCAAACGCTTTGCCGCCAGCGCCGTTGAGACGCGTCGTGAGATCTTCCACGGCTGCGCCGGTCATGTGCGCGCTTATCGAGCTCAAGGCCTGCAGATTCGGCCCGCCTTCGGCGACGTTGAGATCCTTACCCAAGCGAATGCATTCTTTGAGCGCTTCGCGGGCTTGCGGGTCGTCAGCGAGCTTCGCTGCAATGTCTTCCGCCGACTGAATGATGGTCTTGAGCTTGTTCGCTACTTGCTCGCCGAATTTTTCAGAGAGCTTACCGTAGACGTTGGCCATCTCAGTGTTGAGCGCTTGACGATCTTTGGCGTTCGGCTTGGGAAGACTAGAGAAGGCTTCTCGCAGGCTCGTCGCATCGGGCGCGCTGATATTGAAGGATTCGAGCGAGAAGCCCGTTTGCGGAATATCTCCGGCCGCGAGCGCGCTGCTCGTTTTTGCCATCGCCGCGCCGCCAAGAACGTTGGCCGTGGTACCGCCGCTGAGGCTGGCTGCCGCGCTCGCCATTTCCGTCGTGGCGCGTTCGAGCTGCGAGAGCGCGGCTGAGCTGTTTGCAGCGGCTTGGCTCGCGTTGAGCGTCGGCGCGCCGGCCTTACCCGTCGTTGGTTTTGGGGGAAGGTTCTGCGGCTGGACCCGTGGTCCATTGATCTTGTTATCTGCCATGACTCTATCTTTCTCGATTCCTGGCTTTCGGGCTAAGTTTCTTCACCCGGGGCACCCACACCTGCCTACATCGAGCAGGGATTTAAAGCGGAGCGAGCCAGCGTTCGTATTCAGGGCGCTCGCCGCGCACCACTTGCATGTAGGTCTCGCGAATTTTGGTGACCACTGGGCCAGGCGTTCCGCTGCCAACCGTGCGCCCATCCACATCACGAACAGGGGTAATTTCCGCTGCAGTTCCGCAGAGAAAGACCTCGTCGGCGGTGTACAGCTCTTCGCGCGAGAAGCGCGTTTCTTCCACTGTCAGCCCCAGGTCTTTAGCGAGCTGAATCACGGTGTCACGCGTAATGCCGCCAAGGATCGCGGCGCCATAAGGCGGCGTGCGAATCTTGCCGTTCTTCACCACAAAAATGTTCTCGCCGGTGGCCTCAGCTACAAAACCGTCGTCGTCCAGCATGATGGCTTCGTTGAAGCCGCTAATGAGGGCTTCGCGTTTGGCGAGGATCGAATTGACGTACTGGCCGCAGATTTTACCTTTGGCCAAAAAGCCATGATTGGACATTCGGCGGAAGCTCGACACTTTGCAGCGAATGCCTTTTTCGACACCTTCTTTTCCGAGGTAGGGACCCCAATACCAAGTGATGATCGAGACACGCGTTGGGTTGCTCATGGAGCCCACACCCATTTCGCCGGCGCCCATGAAGGCGAGCGGACGAAGGTACGCTTCGACTTGGCCGTTGGCCTTGAGCGTATCGAGACACGCTTGCATCACTTGTTCACGCGTATAAGGCATGTCCATCAGCACCATTTGCGCTGATGCGAACAAGCGATCGATGTGCTCCTTCAAACGAAACACATACGAACGATCTTTGCCTTTGTAACAGCGGATGCCTTCGAACGCGCCAAGCCCGTAGTGGAGCGTGTGCGTGAGAATGTGAACCTGCGCTTCGTCCCAAGGACGAAGCGTTCCATCGAGCCAAATCTTCGACGCCTTTTCTACAATCGCCATGGCCCCCTGGCTACGCTTCCTAGCCGCGCGAGGCAAGAAGCGACTGGACGCTAAATACGAGCACCAGCGCGAGCAGAACGAGGTGGGCATAACCTCGAAAATCACTCGGCGCACCAGGCGCAGTGCCACTCGCCGCAAGCACCTCTACATCTGTCGCAGCCCAGCGTTTGGCGATCTCTTCTTTGCTCAGCGGCGCGAAGCTCGATTCTTCCAAGGTGGCAATGGCACTTGCCGCGGTGCCCATGAGTGGCGCGCCGCCTTCGCCAAGCGCGAGCGCATAGGCGCCGGGGCGCGTGAAGGTGACGCTTGGATTTGCCGCCGTCACCACCAGCGGGAGCATGGGCTTTTTGTCGAGCGCCACGACGTTCGCTTTACTCACGCCGGCGGGCAGCACGATCTCGGTAGGCGCATGGGTTGCATACGCGCGATCTGGCGCCGTGCGTAACGATCCGGAGGCATAGCGGAGGATCTGCGCTACGAGCGGCGCAAACACCGGACGAATCGACAGATCGCTGTAGTCGCGATCCAGGGTGCTCAACCACAGAATCACACGTCCTTCCGATGCGTTTGCTTGACGTTCAATGAGCGCTGGCGCGCCCGAGGTAAAGCGCATCAATTGTTTGGCCCGCGCCGTCAGATCCGCCGCTTCAACGTGAAAGTGTCTGAAGGTGTGACTCTGCGTGAAAGCACCCTCACTCGTCGGATCGAAGCGACGAAAAATCGGGTGCTGCCAAGCGATGTCTGTCA
>JBIKMD010000241.1:0-6432 GCA_044359465.1 Myxococcota bacterium | reverse complement strand
CGAGCTCGGCGTCATCTTTCATCGGCGCGGGATCTCGGTGGTCCAAGCGGGGGATACCCATGAGCTCCGTATCGGCTCGCTGCGTCAGTCCTCGCCTGATTGGCGCATTTTGAACCAAATTTTCGCGCGCCACTAACCCGAAAGGCGAGGCACCAGCGCCTCGTTCACCCAGGTCCAATCGTCGTCAGCCAAGAGACCGGAAGGTAGTGCATACAAACGTGCGACGAGCGCATCCGTCGAAACTGCGCCTTCGTTTCGCAGACTGCGCAAGGCCCAAAATACATGTGCGCGGCGTCCCAGCATTCCAAAGAGCGTCTTCTGCTCGTGTGCGGATTGCATGAGCTCAGGATGAAACTGCGTGGTGATGACGTTCCAGTCTTCGGTGACTTCTATGGTGTCTTTTTTTGATTCTTCATCCCGCACGACGCCCACCACACGCATTCCTCGCCCCGGAACATCGACTGCCTGATGGTGGTAGCTGTTGGTGAGCATACTCTCCACCTTGAGCGCAGCGCCGAGCCAACTCCCGGGTGCAATGTGAACACGATGTTCAAGGCGAACGGTCCCGTCTGGCCACCGCACGATGAATGGTTGATCGAGTGGAATCCCGTGGGCTTCTTGATCCTGCGTCAGCACCGAACGGCCCTCCACCCGCACGTCTTGCACGAGTGAGCCGCCAAACGCCGCGTTCCAGAGTTGATGCGAGCGACAAATCCCGAACATGAACAAGTGCTGCTCGCGCGCGGTCAGTGCGAAGTCCGCTTCGAAGCGATCGCGCAAGTAGTGCGTCTCTTGGACTGCCGCGCTGCGGGACTCTCCATAGAGTCTCGGATCGACGTCATCCCCTCCCGGACCGAGTATGCCGTCCAACATGTGTGTCATTGCGTGCAGCGCCTCGTGACGCGTGCTCGCATCGATGACCACGTCTGCGCAGGGAGGAACGAGCAGCGGCCGGCACCCTAGGTTCTTGACCAGCGCGATGAGATGGTCCGTGTCCGGATCTTCTCCCGGAATCAACCTGTCTGGATGCGCGACCGTAATTGCAATGTAGGGCGACGTACGGGGTGCCTCAATGGTGCTACTTCGAATGGTGCTACTTCGTGCTGCGAGCGCAGGATGAACCTTGAAGAGCGACCGTGCCCGGATGCCCTGCACATACATGGGTAGGTCTGCGCCCGGCGGAAGTAAGATGTCAGCGTTCGCGCCGTCGAGACGCACGATGGTCGACATGTACTGAGCTTATCGTTAGCGTGACGGCATGTCGTATCTATTCGAGACCGAAGAGCACGAAGCGTTGCGCCGTCAGATTCGCGCCTTTGCGAGCACCCACATCGCGCCGCACGCGCATGCCTGGGAAGAAGCAGAAGAGTTTCCGCGCGAGCTCTACCGTTTGGCCGGCGCCGCGAACATCCACGGCATTGGCTATCCGGAAGCCTACGGCGGGGCAGGGGGCGATCTCTCGCACGCCATTGTTGCGAGTGAAGAAATGGTGCTCGCGGGAAAATCTGTGGGCACCACGGTTGGGCTCGGGAGTCATGGAATCGCGCTACCGCCCATTTTGGCAATGGGCACCGAAGAGCAGAAGCGCCGCTACGTTCCACCTGTCCTGGCGGGAGAAAAAATCGCAGCGCTCGCGATCACCGAACCTGATGGCGGCAGTGATGTGGCATCGCTCAAGACACGCGCACGTCGCGACGGCGATCACTTCATCATAGACGGTAGCAAAACCTTTATCACCTCTGGGTGCCGGGCAGATCTGGTGACGGTGGCCGTGCGAACGGGAGGCGCGGGTCACGCGGGTATTTCATTGGTTGTCGTGGAGCGCGGTACCCCTGGTTTTTCAGTGTCGAAGAAGCTGAAGAAAATGGGCTGGTGGGCGTCAGACACGGCAGAGCTGAGCTTCACTGAGTGCCGAGTTCCCGTGGCAAACCTGATTGGCGAAGAGGGGCACGGCTTTGTTGCGATCATGCAAAACTTCGTGAGCGAACGTTTGT
Organism: Myxococcota bacterium; assembly: GCA_044359465.1. Classification (GTDB taxonomy): domain Bacteria; phylum Myxococcota; class JADLHZ01; order JADLHZ01; family JADLHZ01; genus JADLHZ01. The sequence continues at coordinate 4,438 of JBIKMD010000241.1, read as the reverse complement.
TCTTGGCGGCGCAATGTGTGGCGATCGCCCAGCTCGCGCACAATGAAGCAGTAGAATACGCGCGGGTTCGTACGGCGTTTGGCAAGACGCTCGGTGGTTTTCAAGTCACGCGCCACAAGCTCGCAGACATGCAGACCCAGATCGCCGCCGCTCGCGCGCTCACCACGGAGGCCGCCATGCGACATCTTCGCGGCGAGGCTGCGGCCCATCTTGCAGCGATGGCAAAAAACACGGCGACGGATGCATGCAGCTTTGTGTGTGATCAAGCCGTTCAGATTTTTGGCGGCTATGGTTACATGCGAGAGAGCCTCGTCGAGCGTCTGTATCGCGATGCACGGCTCTATCCGATCGGCGGGGGCACGCGTGAGATCATGAATGAGGTGATCGCGAAAATGGCGGGTTACTGAGACGCCCTCGGTTTACGCCAAAGCTCACGGAATGAGCTTGCTAATGAGATGCTCTACGTAGGCGTCGAATGCCGCGTGGGTCGGGAGCGCAGAAGGTGCTTCGAGTCGCAGATGCACCAAGCCGACGTAGGCGGCGTAAGCAAGCAGAGCGCTGCGCATGGCCTCCTTCGGTGGTTGACCAAGATCGACGTAACACGTCTCCAAAAAATCCAATCGGCGCTTGGTAATGCGCGCGAGTGTCTTGCGAACGAGGGGATGTTTTTCGTTTGCGAGCGCCAAGTGGATTCGGTCAGAGCGTCCACCCGCGCTGACCTGCGCAATGAGCTGAATGAGTCTCTGACGCGGATCGCTCACGTCTTTTAGACTCAGGATCAGGCGCTCGGTATAGCTCCTTTCCCAGTGGTCGAGCGTTGCCACTAGCAGTGCTTCACGATCACTAAAGTGCCAGTAGAAGCTTCCCTTGGTGACGCCGAGGCGCCGAGCCAGGGGTTCAACGGCTAGGCCGGCGAGGCCACTTTCCGCGAGCGCTTCTAGGGCAGCGCTTTCCCACTGTGCGGGAGACAAACGTGTCTCGCCGTCACTCTGCTTACGCTTTGGCATCCGGTTTTCCTACCATACGCATCCGTATTGACGAATCCTTTTCTGGAGTCCATACTGATCCGTATGGAAACACTTCCGTTCATCGATGACCATGTTCGCTCCTTCGAGGCGTCGGCTGACGCCGTTTGGACCGCGCTCATCAAGACCCTCAGGAAGTCTCTCCGCGCAACACTGCCTCGCCCCGTTGCCCAGGTGTGGGGCTTGCAGCAGACTTCCAGGGTCGGTGCCTGGAAAGACTCCGTTTCGGTGGGCGATTCCATTTTGGGTTTCACCGTGGCGCAATGCGAGCCCTCGCGGCTTCTGACGCTCCGGGGCGCGCATCGCTTCTCCCGTTACGAGCTGCGTTTCGAGCTCCAAACTTCCGCGTCTGGATCCGTCGAAGTGCATGCCAAGACTTACGCGGTGTTTCCTGGCTTTTTGGGAATGCTCTATCGCGCGCTCGTCATTGGAAGCGGGGGGCATCGCATTGTTGTACGTTGGATACTCAGGCGCATCGCGCGTCAGGCGGCGCCCTTGTACAAAGGCGCAAATATCGGCAAACCTTAAGCTATGTCCGAGCGACCGCTACCCCAAGTGAATGTCACGCCACTGATCGTGCCGGCTCCGCTCAGCGACGAGCTGCGTGGACTTGGGGTGAGTGAAGACGCGCTGCCAAGACTGGGGCTGTATCTGGCCCATTTGCTCGCGATGAACGAGCTCATGAACCTAACGGCGATCAAAGATCCTGCGCAGGCTTGGCGCAAACACATCTACGACTCGCTTCCACTGTTGCCGCTTCTACCAGCGAGTGACTCCCTCATTGATGTTGGTTCTGGCGGCGGGCTTCCAGCGCTTCCTGTAGCAATCGCCCGGCCGCAGATGCGCGTCACGATGGTCGAATCCACTCGTAAGAAAGCGGATTTTTTACGAACCGTTGCGGAGCAAGTGTCAGCCGCGAATGTACGGGTAGAGGCGTCCCGTGCGGAGGAATTGGCCAAAAGCGCGCATGCCTCGGCTTATGGCATCGTCACCGCGCGCGCTGTCGCTCGGTTGTCGCAGCTCGTCGAATGGACAGCACCTTTTGCACGCCGCGGCGGGACTTTGCTTTTCATCAAGGGCCAGCAAGCAGACGAAGAAGTGAAAGAGGCCAGCCGTGTGCTCGACAAACTCCAGATCGAACACGTGAGGACGGTCGATACTCCCACGGGGCGCATCGTCATTCTGCAACGCGCATGATCAACGCGCATGATCAACGCGCAGTTGAACAGCTAGGGAATCAATGCTTGTGTGCGCGCCGAGGGAACGCACATGGCCAAGAAGAAAAAAAAGACTGTCGCGAAGAAGCGGGTCGCCAGAAAGCCCGTCTCAAAAACGAACGCAGCACCTAAAAAGGGCGCAAAGAAAGCGCCAAAGGCCAAACCCCGGACCAAAAAATTGGCCGCGAAAGTCGCGTCCAAAAAGAAACCGCGCGTGAGCAAGCGGCCGAAAAAAGGCTCGCTTAGGCTGGCGATTCGGTCCATTGAAGCCCTACGTCTTGCCGCCATTGTGAGCACGGCATCGCCAATCGATTTTGCTGGTTCATGGCAACAGGCCATGCCGCTCGCCAAGGCACGCGCTATGTCTGGTGAGTTTCTGGCTGCCTTCACCCTCAAAGAAACGGGAATCAGTTGGTACGCGGCGGCGCTCAGTGTCGCCGACGACGTCAGCATCGATGCACCCATGCAAGAAGTCATTGCGCCTGCGGGTAAGTATGTCGTGTTCACTTACGTTGGCGGCTACGAAGGTATTGGCGCTGCGTGGGGTGCGTTCATGAACCGCGCCAAAGCCGAAGGCCACAAAGCCGATCCCGACCGCTTGTATCTCGAGATTTATAAAGACGACGGCAGCAAGTCACCAAGTCAGATTCCGAGCACTGACCTTTGCATTCCAGTCTAAAGGTCGCAGCAGAAGTCTCGGCGGCGCGCCAGGCTATGATAAAACCCATGGCCTGTGATCCTGCGCGAGGCTACGCAAACCGTTTGATCGCGGCCTCGCGAACGAACGGACACAAAATGCACGCCGCTTGAACGCGTGGCGCTTCTACGGGCTTACTGCCTTCTACGAACCTCACTGTGTTTCCTCGAGTACTCACAGTGTGAGACCTCGAGCCCGGCAGGCGTCGCTGGCTTCAATGCCGCTGTCTGTGTGCGCTTGATCATTTTTGGTTCGCTCTCGCTGGAGAAAAGCGATGAAAAGGGAACGACCTTCAAGATGACACTCCCGGTCTGAGGTGCATCGATCAAATTGATTAATGCGGCGCTCAGCCTCGTCGACTACCTATTCGCATGGCAAACACCGACCTCGAAGCGTTGAAGAAGCAGATCGATATCGAGCTCGTCGATTTGCTGGGTGAAGATAGGGAAACGCTCACGCCCGAGGACATCGATCACCACGAGAGCGACGTGTTTTCAGACATCTGGGACTCGTACATCTGCAGCTCGATGGATTCGATGCTCGACGACATGGGCCTAGAAGACGGGAGCGACGAGTTCGAGCGCGCGCACAAGGAGCTGCATCAGTACTATGGTGAAGCGTTCGATCGCGAGTTCATCAAGCTGGTGCCCGAAGCTGCGAAGATCAAGCAGTCGGTGTCTGACGAGGATGAAGATGAAGACGATGAGGATGAGGACTAGTTACGAAGCCAGCGCTTGCAGTGCGTCGACCAGCTTGCCCATGTCTCCAGCATAAAAGCCGAGCGCGTTGATCGTGTTGACCTCTACGATGCGGAGGCCGTTCTGCGTGACGGCGATATCCAAGCAGTAAGCATCGTGCGGCGACCACTCAGACGCGCGTAGCTCTGCGAATGCAACCACGGCCTGACCTTCCGGTGTGTCGTCGATCGCGATAGCGACGTTGCGGGCACCGTCTCTATAAAGGCTCGCGGTCACAACTCGCCCCTTGACGATCCACGTTCGATATTCGCGCAAGAGCTGCTTGGGTTTGCTCACCATCACTCGTAGCTCGGGATCGATTTCTGCCGAATTGTCTCGCCACAAAATGAAGCTTGGCCAGTCCGTGAGCTTCCCTGCAAACGCTTTGTGGTCATCTAGCGGACGAATGAAGAAAGGCTGCGGCTGTGGCGGCACATTCGCGAAGTCGTGCATCACAGCGTCGCTGTTGAGCATATGATTGCGCCAGTGCTTTAGCTGCACTGCGAAATCGAAGTTGTCGTTGATGAAGCCGCCGGGCCTCCAGCCTCGTTTGTTCGCTTCAGCGACCAATGCGTTGGAACCGATGACGATGACTTTGTTTGAGCGCAAAACGGGCTCGGGCTCCAGGCCGCTACCGCCGGGCAGGCAAGCGTGAACCGAGTGCGGAACCGCGCGGGCGACCAGCGCGTCGATCAAACGTTGATGGCCGGCTTCTTTCAAAACGTCGTTCTGCAGCAACCAATGCATCGGGCCCCCTTTGGG
>JBIKMD010000240.1:0-6445 GCA_044359465.1 Myxococcota bacterium | reverse complement strand
CGCGTCTGTTTCAGTCGCCGTTGCTGTGATTGTGGCCGCAACTGTTCCTGCTGCAGTAGGCGTGATCACGAGCGTTGCGGTCTTAGTGGCCGCTCTCGGCAAAGCCCCCGCACTGCAGGTGACAGTGCTCCCATCGAGCGTGCAAGGCGTCGCATCGACGCTCGCAGAAGACACCGTAAACTCGCCGCTCGCAACAACCTGAACGACCACGTTGTTTGCCGTGGAAGGACCGTTGTTTACCAACGTTGCCGTGATGGTCGCAGGCTCACCCACTACGACCGTGAGTGGAAGCACGGACGCGGACACCGCGAGATCCGCCGCGCGTGGATCACTCGCAGTCACCGGAAGCGAGACATCAAGATCATCCGCCGTCAAATCGGCAGTCGCGCTCGAGGCCGTGAACAACGAGACGTGCTCACCCTCCGCTGTTGCTTCAAGTGTGTAAACAACACTCGCCTCAGCATCGGCAGCGAGTGTTCCAAACAAACAGGTGAACGTCACATTTCCGCCTGCCGGCAGCGGCTCACACGCACCTTGGCTTGGAGCAACACCTGTGAGCGCTAAGCCCGCAGGAACGTCGAAGGTGAGCTGAGCAGCGTCAGCAGCCCCAGGTCCGCCATTGCTGACCATAGCTGTCAGCGTGAAGGCGGTGGCGATTGTGGGCGCAGGGTTCGAGCTCACCACCTGGGTGCTCAGGTTCGCAAACGGCCCCGCAAACCAGGGCTCTCGCCCTTCTGCCAGCGTTGTTGCAGCAAAGAGCAAGCCGCCGCGGCCTGCGTAAAACAAGCCGGGAAAAGACGAGGAGGGACCTTCTTCAATGTCGAGAGAGAGCACTGTTCCCACTGCTGTTCCGTCACTGCGCCACAGCTCGTAACCGTGAGCACCATCGCTCGCCGCGAACCAAACGACACCCGCCGCTTGTGCACCTAGGCTGGGGAACGATCCGTTGCTGCCAGCGAAGATGTCTTTGACAAGGACAGTGCCTACGGCCGTGCCATCACTCTTCCATAACTCGGCACCCGTCGCGTCTGAGCCAGCCGAGAACAGGAATGTGTCGCCGAGCGTCGCCACAGCGCCTACGAAACCGGATGCGGTGCCTGGCCAAAGATCACCGAGCGTAAAGGTTCCAGGCGCAGTGGCTTTCGTGACCCACAGCTCTTTGCCGCTAGCCGGGCAATCGACAGGAAAGAACAAGCGAGTGAGCGCTGGATGCAACGTCGACAGCGTACAACCATTTGCAGCCGCATCGTAAACCAAGGAGGGAACACCACCGGCCGGGATGGCTTGGAGCTGCTGCGTGTTCTGCGTGAAATAGAGCGTAGAGCCGTCCGTCGCGAGCCGTGAGGCATTGGCGACAGTACCGACCTGAGAGATCACGCCACCCGGTGCAACCTGCCAGAGTTGGCCAATGCCTTCTGAATCGAGAATGAAATAAAGCTTGTCTCCCGCGACAGTGAGCTGCTCAGGCGCGTCGAGGGGCAGCGTATGCAAAGTAGCGCTTGTGCCATTGAGGTCCCAAAGTTTCCCTGCCGAGGAAACGATGTAGATCTTTCCGTCAAAGCTCCGCGCATCGGCGGTGGCAACGAAATCCGTGATGAAGGTTCCAGGCGCTCCCACCGACGGGTCGTAGATGAAGGTCCCAGGTGTGGTGGCATCGTTTCCGCCAGCGTACACTTTGCCGTCTAAGCTGGTGAGGTAGTCGATCGTTTCATTCAGTGCCGAGAGGGCGTCTGTTGCGCCGCTCGCACCAATGACGGTCAACGCTCTATTCCCCAAACCGAAGAAGAAGCCGGTAGTTCCCACCGCTACGAACCCGTAGGGATCAGTCGATGGAGGCGCGAGCGCAATGTGTTTTACAAGCGTCGTTGTGGCGCCTTGTCGTTTATAAAGTTGGCGCTCGTCGAAAGAGGCTGCTCCTGCAGCAAAAAACACGGCGCCGCCAAAAGACGCAAAAGCATCACACGTTCCGTAACCCAGTAGCACCGGGGCGTTTACCAAGCTGCCATCGGTGACAAAGAGCTGAACGGGAGAACCACCGGTGTCCATGAACAACAAACCATTGGCGACGCCGCAGAAGCGCGGATCGCTAGAGCCTGGCGTGAGATCAAAAGTTACGGCAGCCGCGCCGTCCGTCAAATACAACTCTCGACCAACGTTGGCGGCCACACGATCGCCCACGCTCGCGAGCCGCAAAGACGAGCCAAACAGGTTGGAGAATGTCAGCTGGGTTTGAGCCGGAGCGCCAGTTGACCCCGTAGATCCGAAGATCTCGAAGCCGCCGCCGGCGCTCTCAAAAAAGTACACCGTTCCGGACGCTCCAGCGAGCCCGTACTCGAGCAGAAACCCGTTGCTGAGTGCCGTCACCTCACCAGGGACGCCGCTTCCATCCCAGCGCCAAACTTCGGCTCCATTTGAACCGGTCGCTACAAAATACAGCGCAGCGTCAATCACCGTGAAGTTGCTAGGAGAGCTCGAAGCCGAGACATTCAGATTTCCAGCGAGCTGCGGCGTGGTTGCGTCGTCACTGAACCACAGCTCGCGATCGCCATCAGCATCCGTCGCAGCGAAAACTAGTCGATTGCCGAAGGCGCTGAGCCCAGAAGGGTCTGAGCTAGCGCTACCAACAGCCACGGCAAGCTCGGTACCGCCGCTCGGCCCAGCCACAAAAACCTCTGCGCCGCCGCCACTGGTGGTCGCGACAAAGTAAAGATGGAGGCCTGCTGGTGTGAGCTGAGAAACGGATTAGCCCGTTGCCCCGGGCGTGACCGGCAAAACAAACGTGCCGGCGCTCGTGCCGTCGCTACGCCACAGCTCACTTCCTTCGGCCGTCGTTTGTGCTCCAAAATAGATCAAGCCGTTTGCAACCACGAGCGACGCGATGTTGCTGCTCGCAGGACCAGGCTCAATGTCTTTGACGAGCATGGTACCGAACACGGACCCGTCGCTCGTCCACAGCTCCTCGCCGTGCTCGCGATCGCTCATGAGGAAAAACAACGCGCCATTGAAGGCGGTGAGGCCGCGAAGGTTGCTACCGGCAGGACCAGGCGTCAGGTCACGTACGAGTACCGTGCCAAGCTCGGTGCCATCACTTTTCCAGAGCTCTTTGCCATTCTGAGGATCAGACGCGACAAAGAACAGTGTGTCGCCAACAACGACGAGCTCTTTTGGTGCGGCATCAGCCAGCGCTGCGGGCCCGCTGACGTAGTCACTGACGATGCTCACGGGATCTGCAAACGCCAAAGAGGGAGACACGATGAAAGTGAAGATAAGAAGACTATGGCGCATCACGAAGCGCTGCCACGCACTTACGCAGAAAACAACAGCATGGGTGCGCAGAGCCGTCGCTCGGCGTACGGAACTCAGAAGCCGTTGGAGATAATGAAGTAGACGTTGTCTATGCCGTTAGCGGTCACACCACGCGCGTAACCAAAGCGCAGCGTCGTGCCAAAATAAAAGCCGTAGTCGATATCAAGTCGCAGCTCGCCGCCCACACCAACACCGATCGCACGAAAGAGCGTCTGCGGCGTTCCGGCGTTGCCAAAGTCGACAAAGGCCGCGGCAGCAAGGGTGCGAATGTACAGCGGCAGCACAGAGATGCCGCGCTCGATGCGCCACAAAGGCGCCCGGTATTCCAAGGTACCATTGTAGAAAAAATCACCCGCGAACGCCGACGGCAAAAAGCCACGCACGCCACTCTCGGTGAAGGTATTGCCAAAGATGACATCACGCAGCGGATCACGAATAGGCAAGCCACCAAAAGTCGTGAGCGGGCGCGTTGCGAGCTCGTTGTAGCCGCCGCCGCCAGCCAGTCGCAGCACCAGAACATGGTTGGTCAGCCATGGCATCAATTGAAAGTGAGTGGCGCTCGCTGTGAGTTGCCCTTGGCGATAATCAGAGCCGAGCCAGCGCTCGCGCACAAGGCCGTTGATGCTGAAGCGCTGACCGTATTCGGGCGAGATCGCACCGAGAGAACGCCGTGTGCGCGAAAAGCTGAAACCCACGTTGAGGTCGGCAAAATTTCCGCTCGGCGGAAACACCGGCGCCACCTGGTCAGGCTCGAACACGAGGCGCGTGAGCCGCTCACGGTGCTCAAAACGATAGCCCGCAGTGAACGCCATGGACCAAGTCGCGCGGTTGATTGGAAACTGAACATCTAGTGTGGCCGCGTGCGCCCGTTCCACAACCAGCGTACTCTGACCGTTCGTTTTTCCTGCCGTAGGCGCCACCTGAATGGAGCGCGACGTGCCGAGCGTGATCAGCGGATACAACTGCCGGTTCTGATAGACGAACGAGTAGTTGAGGTCTTGGCTAACGAAACCAACGCCAATTTCGGCTTGCCACTTGTGGCGCCCGAGTGGATCTTCACCGCCCGTCGTGAGCCCGAGCACGAACCCGAGCGCGTCCTGCGACGGCAGCGGAAGAAACTGCCGCGGCCACAATGTTTTCCACGCATTGTAAGGTTTTGTCGGAAGAGGATCTGTTGGTTGCGACGCGGCTACAGGTAGGGCGCCACTCGCGACGCCCATGGGATCGATCCGTGTCTCCTCACGCGCCGGCGCGTTCAGCGCGGTGAACAGTGGCATCTCGTGAATGTCATAGCCGTTCGCGGAATAGTACAAAAACGTCAGTCGCGAACCATCAGGAGATACATCAGGCGAGAACACGCCCGTGAGGACGTTGGTGACCTGTAGCAACTCTTGGTCACGCAGTGTGTATGAATAGATGTTGTAAATATCGCTACGTGCACTGTGGAAATAAATGCGTGACGCATCTGGTGACCACGTAGGGCCGCCATCGAGCGCTTCGTCATCTGTCACCCAATCAACAATGGGTTCAACAGGTTCTGAAGCCGGCTGGGACGCGGGTAGGTCCTCTACATTGAGAATTGCAATGTCGCGCTGCCCCGGTGGACGAAACACACTGACGGCAACCCGTTTGCCATCGGGAGAAACACGAGGCGTGTACATCTGCCAGGCGCCGCCGGGATCCCAGAGTACCTCGTAAGGGCCAAGCGTACGGTCAGCGAGTAGCGGTGCACGCACGAGCCGCATACGCACGCCAAGTGACTGGATGAAGTACACGTAGCGGCCATCACGCGACACGTCTGGGTCACGCGCCCGCAGTCCGTCCGTGATCTGCGTGAAGCGGCCCGCTTTGATGTCGTAGTCAAAGAGATCATTGAACGGATAGAACGTTCGATGCACCTCGACCATAGACATGATCACATGGCCATTCGCTTCAGGCGTAGCCGCTTGGCCCTGACTCGAGATCAGATCGAGCTTGCTGTCTTTGCCGCTGCTCGGATCAACGACGCGCCACTGAGGAATGACGCCCATACCGTCTGAAAAGTAGATGATTCGGCCATCAGGCAAATAGCGCGGATTGTAGTTGTGCTGCCCGCGCGTGGTCAGCGCCTTCGAAGTGGTGACGCGATTGTTCATCACGCCAGCAAGTTGCATGGCGTACTCTTCATGCAGCGCGGTTTGGAATTCCGCCCACACCTCATCGTAACCCTTGCCAATGTGTTTCTTGAAGGCGCGGTTCATGGCGAACGGGATCAACGTGCCACCGTACGTGTGGCTAATGTCGCGTAGCTTGTCATGCCCGTAGCGGTCGGCAACGAACGAGAGGAAGCGACCACCATGCAAGTACCATGTGTTGCCCTGCGGCCAGCGCAGCGGACCCGCGAGCGCCTGATCGATCCGGACAGGATGGTCTTCTAGCGCTTCGGCGCGAAAGATCATGTCCACGAGACGCGAGCGTGCACGGCCGCCGAGCGAAATACGTGACTCAACTTCGACCGCAAGCCCCTCAATGAACCACCGCGATTGAAACTGATTGGGCGTCCACGTGCGGCCGAGGATGGTATTGATCAGCCACGAAATGTTGTGGGTGGTATCAATGTGCACGACGTGCGTGATTTCGTGCGCAATGAGCTCGTACACCCAGTACTGATACTCAGCGAGAAACGAGAGATCATCGGGCGCCGTCACGTACGCGTGAATGATCGGGTACGGCAGCACCGTGGCCGAGCCATTGGCATCATCCGTCACATCGGCAACAGCGACTTCGATCTTCTCATCGACCGTGTGCCCGAGCAGCTCGGTGATGACGGCGTACGATGCCTCACCCACCTTGGCCACCTCACACGCGAACTCATAGTAGCCCGTATGATAGTGAATCTTCATGTGCTCGGTTTCGATGGTGCGAAAGTCGAGCGCCGGGTCGTAGACCTGCCCCATCGCGAGAGAGGGCGCGAGCAGGAGGCCGAGCAGCAAAAAAGCTCTAAACAGCAAGAATGGGAGTGTTAGCCGGGAGTCGAGTCAGGGGCAATCTGCATCGCGAATCGGGTCAATGAAAGCGTCCGGCATCTCGGGAACACGGGTGTCTGGGTGCTCGAAGTCGAACAGATCCAAGAGCGGATCCGCATTCGCGTCACGATCGC
>JBIKMD010000239.1:0-6456 GCA_044359465.1 Myxococcota bacterium | reverse complement strand
TTGGTCCTTTGCCGTTGATTGGCGTCCCAGCGTGCGCCGAAACCGCGAACAACCCCAAAGCTCCTACTGCCGCTACAATCATGGCAATGCGCATGTGTCTTCACCTCGCTGGCCCGCTAGCTTGCAAGTTGAAGCCCACTACAGCGTGTGATGGAGATCATTGTGGTTTCGACGCTGCGAATCAGTTGCCACGACAAAATCGAACATTTTCAAATGTTCGCCTAGGAACAAATTGTTCGAATTTGTTCATTTGCGAATGTTCGTAGTGTTCAAATTTGAGGCTATAGTTTTCGCTAGATGGCGGACCCACTCCCGCACGACAATCGGCGCGCCGAGCAGCGTCACAAGACGCGAATCGACGCGGTGGTGCGACTCATTGAGAACGAGCCTCCGCACGGCGTCGTCGCGCAGTGCAAAGGCGTCATTATTGATGCTGCCTATGGTGGGCTCAAGGTCGTGATTCCGAGCCAGCCGCCCGATGTCATGACCAAACTTCAAACCGGCGACTACCGGGTGATTGTGGAAGCAAGTCGCTCGCCTACGGAAAAGGCCGAAATCGTCGGGCATTCACGTTGGAGTGAAGTACGCGGGAACAACGTCGTCCTCGGTTTGCGCTGTCCAACGATGGAGCCAGGCCAGATTTTCATTCTTGGATGGGTGCACGGCGAGGCTGAAAAAACCAAGACGAGCTCGCAGACGCCGCATTGGATTGCCATCGCTGTGCTCGCTTGCGTGAGCGTGATTCAGACGTTGCGCATCTCCGACCCGCAAACGCTGAGGGACATGTCACAAGACGCGACAGAGGAATCTCCCAAACACAGCGCTCGCGTCGAACCAAGCCCATCGACGGGCCATATCCAGAACACCACAGCCGTCGCGCCTGTACCAGCGCCGCCCGCTGTCACATCACAAGGCCCGGAAGTGCGCGAATATGGCGTGATTCGGCGCCTTCGCAAACAAGGCAAAGACATTTCAGGGCTCATTGTTGCAGAAGGCCAAGAGCATCTCATCGTCGATGTGCAAATCACCCAGAACGGCGCAGCCATTGAAGGCTGCGATATTTCCGGCGTGGACATTGGCGGCACGCACGAGACGCCGTTCAAGTGCACGCCGCTCGTCGCGCCTTTAGAAAACGTTCCCTTCGATTTTCGGATTTCTAATATTAGATAGCGACTCAGCGCTGTTTCAATTTCGCGCTTTTTCGCGAGAGCAGCTCTTGTAGCGCTTCCCCCGCCGTATTGCGCACCTGCTCGCTCGGATGCCCCTGGGCGAGTGTGTCGAGGTAAGCTTCCGCTTCTTGGCCGCCAATTTGCGCCACTGCGAAGACAATCTGATTGATAAAGATGGGGTGCTTGCGTTTGGTGAGCTCCACGAGCGGAGACACCGCACGCGGGTCACCAATTTGAACGAGCGCGCCCACGATGCGCAAAACCAGGTCCGATTCCGGCTCATCGGACAAACGCTTGCAGAGCACGGGAACGAGGTCGCGCATTTTGCGCGCACCTGCCAAACGAACGGCAAAGTCGCGTACGCGCCGCGACGGGCTCGCCAGCGCACTCATGATCTCTTCTTTGGTTTTGCGCATGAGCTTACGCTCTTCTGCAAGCTCACGCGCGGCGGCAACGGCGGCTTCAACGAGCTGCGCCTGCGTGGGCACCGCCTCATCAGCAGCGGTCTCGCCAAGACCTTCCATCACGATCACACCTGGCTCTAAGCCTTGGTCTCGCGGCGCCAACACGACGCGCATCTGCCATTGATCTTTGCCGCTACCGAAGCTTTGGCTCTCGCGCCGTACTTCCACTTTGGCAGCGTAGTTGCGCTTGCTGCCCTCTGACAGGATGAAACCTTCTTTTTTCAGAGCGCCCTGGAGCGCGTTGACCGTTTCGTCCGTCGACAGTCCTTGAGGCAGCAACTCCGACGGGTAGATCTGCATGACGAAGATGGCTTCATCCCGTTCGCAGGCATTGAGGGCGAACGTGGCAATCATGGCTGCGCAGACCCGTAAAGAGCTTCTCATGCTTCTTCTAAAGCTAATCGCTCGGAGCGAAAAACTCCAACACAAGTTAAGGCAGGCTAACATCCCTCAGCCCCATGACGAAGCTCCAAGACACCGGCGACCTGTCAGCGACGCTCAATGCCCTCCGCCTAGGCTCCGCGTTCGAAAGCGGCAGTGATGACGATGCGCCTGCGGAAGCAACGCAAGTCCTCGACGCCAAACAACAACAAGAGCTGATGCTGCTGCGCGCCAATCAGTCGAAGAAGCTACAGAGCCTAGATAAGCATATCGTCGTCATGTTTACAGATCTCGTAGGAAGCACGCAGTATTACGAGCGCTACGGTGACCTCAAAGGGCGAGAGAAAGTGCTCACCCACAATGCGCTGCTCTTCCCAATCGTGCAGCAGAACGCGGGTGTCATCGTCAAAACGATTGGCGATGCGATCATGTGCTACTTCGAAAGCGTCGAGAAGAGCCTCAAAGCTGCGGCGCGCATGCAGCAAGCGCTCGCGGCTTACAACGAGAGCATCACCAGCGAAGACGACCAAATTCACATTCGCATTGCCCTCAACGCCGGTGTGGCCATCGCGCAAGCGGGCGACATCTACGGCGACGTCGTGAACGTTGCGGCCCGCATAGAGCACCAAGCGAAGGCCGACGAAATCCTGATGTCAGTCACCGTGGCAGAAGAAGGCAAACGCGCCTTTCCCATTGAAGCCGCTGGCAGCGCCACGTTCAAAGGCAAAGCGGAACCGGTCGCGTTATTTCGTTTGCGCTGGAGAGACATCACCGAGCAGAAGCCCAAAGCGGTCGCATTGCCGGAGCGTTTCGAAGTGCGCGAGCTGCTGAGCCGCGGATCACACGGCGAGCTTTATCTAGTGGAGGACCGTCGCACCCGCCGCAACGTGGTGATCAAGCGGCTCTATGACTATCTCGGCGAAGATCCAGAAGCGCGAACCGCGTTCGTTGTTGCTGCTCGTGAGCAGGCACGCCTCGAAGTCGACGGTGTCATTCGCGTCTTTGGTCATTCACAACCGGATGAGTTACCCGCGTACTACGAAGCGGAAATCGTCGATGGTGCGAGCCTCTCTCGCTTCGTGTCGCGCAAGGGCCCGTCAAAGCCGGAAGAAGCCGTCGCCATTGTGCTGCGCGTGTGCGCGATTTTACAAGTGGCGCATCAAGCAGGCACGCTGCACCGCAACCTCGAGCCAGGGAATGTGGTCGTGCGCAGCGGCGGCAAGCTTGCCCTCACCAATTTTGCGATGGGTGACATCACCGCAAGCCGTGTCCGCCGCGGCTTCAGCCCACCAGGATCACTTGCGTTCATGGCGCCAGAGCAATTGCTCGGCCGCACCGTCACGGTTCAGAGTGATGTCTATTCTGCAGGAGCGCTTCTCTACTTTTTGCTGAGCGGCAGAGAACCCATTGAAGACGCCTCGTCCATGCAGGGCACGATGATCGCGGCGCAAGGTGGGATCGTGCCGCTGGTACAAGTGTGCAAAGACATCTCACCGCAGATCGCAGCCGTAGTCACCAAAGCGATGAGCCTCGCGATCAAAGCACGACACGCAGACATCAAAGCGTTCGCCCAAGATCTACAGCGAGCCAGCGGAGCGCAAGCCTTCTCGGTTCCGGCGTATCTAAAAGAAGCGCCGGCAAAACTCGCACCTCCGCCAACGCCGCAGCTCAAACCACCGCCGCAGAAACCAAAAGCCGCCGCCGTGATTGCGCCGCCAAGCGACGCTTCGGTCTCGATTCAGATTGGTGAGGTCCCACTCGAGCTTGGCGAAGAAACCGTGCGTGCGACCTTGGCGCCACCGGCCCGAAGCGGCCTCAGTGGCGCACGCCTTTGGGCGGCGGGCATCATTGTGCTCAGTGTTGGCATCGCCTGCGGTCTATTGCTCGCGCCGCGCGAGAGCGCTCCGGTGCCTGCGGCACCCGCAAAAGCAGTCACACCCGAGCCAAAACCGGCAGCACCGCATCCCCTAGCGACCAAGCTGGAAGCGGCCGAAGTGGTGCGCCATGGTGACGCCTTCGTTCTTTTGGAAGCGGGCAAACCGGCGCTCGAATGGTATCGCGAGGAAGTGTCGCAACCGGCAGATCTGGGTCGCATGTCGCTTGCGGTCGCTGCATTCACGGTTGGCAAGCTCATCGACGACGGAAAAATTCGTTCGCTCTCTGAACCGCTGACTACCTGGTTCCCCGAGTGGCAACAGGGGAAAAAACGCCAGGTCACGCTCCGCCACTTGTTAGAGCACACGACGGGCATGACGCTCCCCGCCCCCGACGACCCGCTGAGGCCGTCAAATGTCTGGCGCTTCGCGCTCGCTGCCGATGTGACGGACCTTCCGGGCAGCAAACGGGCGTTCAATCCGAAAGCCTCCAACTTGCTCTCTGGACTGGTACAAATCGCTGCCGGAAAGAAGCTCGACACCTATTTTGACAGCGCGATCGTCAAACCATTGGGCCTGCGCACGCCCGTGTGGAGTTACGATGCGGAGCAAAATCCAATTGTGTCAGGGGGACTCTCTTGGCACGCGGGAGATCTCGCGGCACTCGGTCAGGCATTCATTGATGGAGGCCCCACAGACAAAGGCGGCGTGCTCTTTGGCCAAGCGTGGCGTGAAGCGGCCTCTGCGCCGAGTATTGCCGACCAAAACGTGAGTTTGTTGTGGCAACTGCGCGCGACGGCGAAGCCGGACACCACGGTTTTCTACGTAGGCGACGGCCGCGGTAGCTTTTGGTTGATCGCCCCTGCGAAACGCCTGGTCGCGGTGCGTTTGTCACGCACGCCGCTCACCGATCCACGTGCCAGCCTGACGGCCTTGCTCCCATTGCTCGGCCTTGGCGGCGACCCGCTCAAAGAACCTGCGAGCCTGCCAACGTCACAACCGACAGTGAAGAGCTTGGCGAGCGCGAAACCGCCTAGCTCACAACCCGTCACTCCGTAACTTGCTCTCTTGCTCCGTTGGCGTTAGCACCCCTCACCATGTCCGAAGTAAGCCCCACCAAACAGCGCCCAGAAAACGGTTACAAAATCGCAGTCCTTGATGGTGACGGAATCGGCCCTGAAGTGATGCAGGCAACCCGCCAAGTCCTCACGGCCACTGGCATCAAGTGGGAGTGGCTCTCGGTGCCGGTCGGCGCCAATGCCATTGCGCTCTACGGAAAGGCCATGCCGGATGAAACACTCGCCACGATTCGCGAGTGCCACGCGGCAATCAAAGGCCCAACAGGAACACCGATTGGCGGAGGTCATGCGTCGGCAAACGTATCGCTGCGCAAAGCGCTAAATCTTTACGCCAACCTTCGCCCCGTCAATTCGCTTCCAGGCGTGCCGTCGCGGTATGAAAATGTCGATCTCGTGATTGTGCGAGAAAACACGGAAGACTTGTACACCGGCATTGAGCACGTGGTGGTGCCCGGTGTGGTCGTGGGCATGAAGGTGATCAGCGAGACTGCGTCCACGCGCATCGCCGAGTACGCGTTTGACTACGCCCGAAAGAACAAACGCCGCCGGGTCAGCGCGGTTCACAAAGCCAACATCATGAAGCTGGCAGACGGCTTGTTCCTCAACTGCTGCCGAAAAGTAGCCGTGAAGTATCCAGAGATCGCTTACGATGAGGTGATCGTTGACGCGCTCTGCATGCAGCTCGTCAAAGATCCCACCCGTTTTGACGTGCTGGTTCTGGAGAATCTCTACGGCGACATCGTCAGCGATTTGTGCGCCGGCCTCGTAGGCGGTCTTGGCGTCGTGCCGGGTGCCAACATTGGCGAGAAGGTTGCCGTGTTCGAGGCGGTCCATGGCAGCGCGCCAGACATCGCCGGAAAGAACCTGGCCAATCCCACCGCGCTTCTCCTGTCTTCTGCCCTGATGCTCGATTGGTTGGGCGAGCCCGACATGGGCAAGATCGTCCGCCGCGCCATCGATGAGGTTTATACGAAGACCCGTATCCGCACGCCCGATGTAGGCGGAACTGCCACCACTGACGTCTTTACCCAAGCAGTGTGTGACCAGGTCAAACGCCTCATCCAAGAGACCCAAGCGGTCTAAGCGTCCGCTAACTCCCTAAAAATAAACAAAGTTGAAACTATGGCCGGCCGAAAAAGAGGGCCGATACGTATACTGGGCACACAGGCAGTCCCAAGGTGGGACATTTCCTTGTTGCGGTAGTTATCCGGCTGTGACAAGCGTGCGCGACTTCGACGCACCCTGACATAAAACGTCTGGGGCGGTTGTTTGGTCGGGCAAGTGAGGAAGTTCAATGGCGAGCCAGCAGGCAAGAGTGACGTTGCGCAATGCTTCGGCACAAGCGTGGGTGAAGGGCCTTCCAACCAAGTTTCCGCAGCAGCCCACAGCTAAAGGACTCCCAAATCCCAAGGGTGTCCTCCTCGTCAACGAGGCGTTTTACCCGCTCGTCGACGGCGTGGTGAACGTCGTCGACAATTTGTACCATTCG
>JBIKMD010000001.1:0-21096 GCA_044359465.1 Myxococcota bacterium | reverse complement strand
GAGATCTTTGCTTTCGATTTGCAGCACGGCATCGAGCTTCAGCTTGCTGCGCAGCTCGAAGTACACCGCAGGTTCGAGCATGGCGATGCCGGGCTTTTCCGACTCGAGGTGTGCGATCGCCTCTGGTTTGGTCGAAAAGAACTTGCCGTTCACGCTGCTCGCCGGCCAGCCCATCTTGGTTTCAATGTAGCGGCAGAACTTGTCGATAAAGGGTTGGGCGGACGCCGTATCGCCACCAAGGCGCGTCATGTGACCAACAAAATCATGCGGCGCCGCAATGGCCGCCGCGGGCAACAAACAAAGCACTGCAAAAACACGAGCCACGAACGACATGAAAACTCCCTCGCGATGTCATTGAACCACTACTTGCAGCGAGGCCTGATCATCAAGCCGCCCAAGCAAAGTAGGTAGTGCGGACGCAAAGGGCCAGCACAGGGTCCTGTACTGCGAAATGCTCGCTTGGGCCGAACGAACGGCTCAGTTGATGCCGAGCGTCCTTGCGGTGGGCGAAATTGGCGTATTTTCAGTCATGGGAGCAGTCCCGAGCAGCTTGTCACCAAGCAAACGCGTCACACCAAACCAGTGTTTTTCGTTCTTGAAATGGTGGAGCCGGTGGTTCAACCAAATGCGTTTGTACCACCAGCCGCGCGGCACATACCGCGTATGCGTGAGGAAGTGGATCCACTCGTAGAAGAGGCTGAGGCCAAAGTAGACAGTCGCAGCGCTTAGCGCGAGCGGTGTAGGCAGAACCAAAAAGAACAGCGCCCAAATGAAAGGAAGCAAGAGGTAGGTCGAGAGCGGCACGTAGACCAGGTCGAGGTCCCAAGGGTCCAAGTGGTGGGCGCGGTGCGCTTTGGCCACCGGAAAATCGAGGGTGAAACGACCGAGTTTTTTTGGCTTCGCATGCAAGGTGAAAACGTGAAGCAGCCACTCGTGCAGCGGCCAATAAGCGAGCCAAAAGCCAGCCACGGCTGCGTCCCGCCACGAGAAACCTCCGGTTGAGATGCGCAGAACGAGCCCAATTAAAAACGACACACCGAGCAGCCAAGGACTCGGGTTGCGTAAAAAACGGCGAAAAAGCGCAGCTAAAGTGGTCACACCGCAGTTATCGCCCGCAGATGTGAGCGAGTTTTGTCGATTGCGCAGGCTTGGCGGTGGGAAGGTCAGAACGCAGCGTCGAAGACCACTTCGCCCTGCACGCCTTTTTGATAGGCGGAGACGCGGCGTTCGAAGAAGTTCGCCACTTCTTGGACGTCTTGCAGATCCATGAACGAGAACGGATTGCTCGCACCGTAAATCTTGGGGAGACCGAGCGTCACCAGGCGTTGGTCGGCAATGAACTCGAGATACTGCTTCATATCGCGCACGGACAGACCGACGACGCCTTGGCCCAACAGGTCTTCGGCGAATTGTAGCTCGCAAGCCACGGCGTCACGCATCATCTGCGCCACGTTTGCTTGCAGCTCGCTATCGAAGAGCTCTGGCTGCTCCTTGCGCGCTGTACGCACCACTTCGAACGCAAACGCCATGTGCGCGCTTTCGTCGCGGAACACCCAGTTCGTGCCAGCCGCGAGGCCGTGCAGCAACCCGCGTGAGCGCAAGAAGTACACGTAGGCAAAGGCGCCAAAGAAGAACAGCCCTTCAATGCACGCCGCAAAACAGATCAAGTTCAGCAAGAACTGTTTCTTCTGCGCCGTGGTCTCGAGCGACTGAAGCTCGTTGATCGAATCGATCCACTTGAAGCAGAACTGCGCTTTTTGGCGAATGCTCGGAATGTGCTCGACAGCGGCGAACGCTTGGATGCGTTCGTTCATGTCTGGGACATAGGTATCGAGCAAGGTCAGGTAAAACTGAACGTGCAGCGCTTCTTCATAGAGCTGGCGCGACAAATACATACGCGCTTCTGGCGCGTTGATGTGTTTGTACAAATTGAGCACCAGGTTGTTCGACACGATCGAATCGCCGGTAGCAAAGAAGGCCACGAGGCGATGGATCAAATGCCGTTCCGCTGGCGTCATTTTGGTGCGCAAGTCACCAACGTCGGTCGCAAAATCGATCTCTTCCACCGTCCAGGTGTTCTTGATCGCACCCTTATACATTTCGAAAAACTGAGGATAACGCATGGGCCGGAGCGTCAGGCTCATTCCCGGATCGAGCAAGCTCATTGGCAGGCCTCACAGCTTTCAGGGTTCTCTAGGGAACAGGTGACGGCAGCAGCTTCGCTGACGGGCGCGGCCGCTGTGACTTTGGCGATCTTCGTCGCTGGACGTGAACGCAGATAATAGGTGGTCTTCAAACCACGCTGCCAAGCGTACATGTACATGGACGACATTTGGCCAATGTTTGGGCTCTCCATGAACAAGTTGAGCGATTGGCTTTGATCAATGAACGCACCGCGATCAGCAGCCATGTCGATCAAAGAGCGCATCGGCATTTCCCAAACGGTGCGGTAGATCGCACGAACGTCAGCCGGGATCTCTTCAATGCCTTGGATCGAACCTTCGGCTTGTTTGATCTTGGCGCGAACGGATTCAGTCCACAGGCCGAGCGCCTTCAGCTCTTCAACGAGATAGCGGTTCACTTGCAAGAAGTCGCCAGAGAGCGTCTCGCGTTTGAACAAGTTCGACACTTGCGGCTCGATGCATTCGTAACACCCAACGATCGACGCAATGGTTGCCGTGGGGGCGATGGCGATCATCAGCGAATTACGCAGCCCGTTCTCGCGAATCCGCGCGCGCAGTGCTTCCCAGCGTTCGCTATTCGTTGGCGTGACGCCCCAGGCGTCGAATTGCAGCTCACCTTTCGCCGCACGCGTGTCTGCGAAGCTGGCGTGTGGGCCACGTTCACGCGCCAAGGTGCACGAGGCAGTCAACGCATGGAAATAAATCTCTTCGGCGATCTGCTTGGACAGCTCACGCGCCTGCGGCGAGTCAAAGGCGACGCGCATCTGGAAGAAGACGTCTTGGAGACCCATGACGCCAAGGCCAATCGGGCGCCACTCCATGTTCGACGTTTTGGCCGAATTGATGGGGTAATAATTGAGGTCGATCACCGCATCGAGCTGCCGAACCGCTGCATTCACGGTGCGTGCGAGCTTCTCGAAGTCGAATTGGCCGTTCTCCATGTGGCGGCCGAGGTTGATCGAGCCCAAGTTGCAAACTGCGGTTTGCTCTTGCGAGGTAACCTCGAGGATCTCCGTACAGAGATTGGACAAATGCACCGTGCGACCGGCCGTACCCGTTTGGTTGCACGCGAGGTTCGACTTATCTTTGAAGGTCATCCAGCCATTGCCGGTCTCTGCGAGCACACGCATCATGCGTGCGTACAGATCGCGCGCTTTGACGGTCTTCTTGGCGAGACCTTGCTGCTCGGCGCGTTCGTACGCTTCTTCAAACGCAGGCCCGAACAGGTCCGGCAGTTGCGGCACGTCTTTAGGATCGAAGAGCGACCAATCCGCCCCCGCTTGCACGCGGCGCATGAACAAGTCGGAGACCCAGTTCGCAAGATTCAAGTTGTGCGTGCGAGCCGCTTCGTCGCCCGTATTGTCCCTGAGCGAGAGAAACTC
Organism: Myxococcota bacterium; assembly: GCA_044359465.1. Taxonomy (GTDB): domain Bacteria; phylum Myxococcota; class JADLHZ01; order JADLHZ01; family JADLHZ01; genus JADLHZ01. The sequence continues at coordinate 17,531 of JBIKMD010000001.1, read as the reverse complement.
TTCGATGTCCGCGTGCCAGGTTTCCAAGTAGACGCAGCACGCGCCTTTACGTTTGCCGCCTTGGTTCACTGCAGACACCGACGAGTCGAGCGTCTTGAGCCATGGCACAATGCCGTTCGAGTGACCGTTGGTGCTCTCGATGAGCGACCCGCGCGAACGCACGCGGTGGTAGGCTAGGCCAATGCCGCCCGAGAACTTCGAGAGCATGGCAATGTCACCGTAGCGTTTGTAAATGTCAGCCAAGTGGTCGGCTGGAGAATCGAGCAAGAAACAACTGCTCAATTGCTCATGGCGCGTGCCGGTATTGAACAACGTAGGTGAGCTCGGCATGTATTCGAGGCGCGAAAAGAGACGATACAATTCCAGCGCCTGGAACACGTTCCCTGCAAGCCCACAGGCAATACGCAGGAAGAAGTGCTGCGGCGTCTCGATCACCTTGCGCTGCTGTGGGTGTTTGAGCAGGTAGCGATCGTAGACCGTACGAAGCCCGAAGTACTCGAAGAGACCGTTACGTGAATCGTCGATCTCGTCGTTCAATTTGCGCGCGTGTTGCTGCACGAACGCGAGCAAACGATCGTTGATGAGCCCCAAACGGTGGCCCGCTTGGATCGATTGCGTGAACGAGTGGATCTCCTGCCCGCTCACTTCTTTGTCTATATAGGTAGCGAGCAAGCGTGCCGCGAGCCGTGTGTACTCGGGCTCTTCTGCAGTGAGTGACGCTGCCGTTTGAATCGACAATTGGTCGAGCGCTTGTGTGGTAGCGCCGTCATACAAACCAGAAATGGTCTTGAGCGCTACGCGCATGGGGTCCACGCGGCGCAGACCTTCGGTGCAGCGCTGCACGGCGCGCACGATCTTGTTCACATCAACGGGCTCGAGCGCACCGCTGCGCTTGCGAACCTGCATGACCACTGCTTCTTCTGATGTGTGATGCTGAATGGACTCTGCGAAACTCGCCTGCATGTCGCCGCTCCCCTCTCATCGACCCGATGAGAAATCGCGGAAAGAAACGAGGCGCAAAAACACGAGCCCATCCCGTGCCTGTGGCCGCCCAGAAACCTCCCGCGAGGTTCAGACCCAACGATTCACAATCGTTGGCCGAGGTGGATCACCACACCCGGGTCGCGGCAGGTCTTCGGGCTCGTGAGCACGCGGCGAACGCCGCTCCTACCACTCGTCGCTTCCCAGCTTTCGCCAGTGCGTTTCTTACGAGCTTCGGTCTTCTCACTTACCGCTGCGGGGCAGCCCCGGATTCACACCGGGTTCCCTTTTCAGCCAGGTTAAAAACCCAGCACCGAGACAAAGTGACCATATATGGTCTCATGTCAGACGGCAACCACTAATAGTGGTTTTTCACAAACAAACCCACTACCGGCGGTGGGTATAACGCCTACATTGCCTCCTTCAAAAGGGCGACGAGCGTTTCCACGGGCTGCGCGCCAGACGCAGCAAGCCGGCGTTCGACCACGAAAAACGGCACGCCGCTGACACCAATTTCGCGTGCCATGAGCAGGTCTTCGTTCACTTCTTGTGCGTAACGATCCGAGGCGAGCACTTCTTTGGCGTCCGTGATGCCAAGCTCTTTAGCGAGCGCACCCAGCGCATCGTGATCAAAGAGTGATCGGCCATCGCGAAAATAGGCTTGGTAAAAGTGTTCCCATGCGGCCGGCGTGCCCGCGTGTTTGAGCAAACGGTGCGCGTCACGCGTGTTACCGCTGAGGGTGCGATCCAAATGGTATTCGAGCCCGACTTCGGCGGCGACGCTCGTCACATGTCCCATCATTTGTTTCACTTCAGCTTCAGATCTGCCGTATTTCTGCACGAGCATGTCGACGGTGCGTTTTGACCCTTTTGCAGAGGGGTCCAATTGAAACGCCCGCTGAATGACCGTCACCGGTTCGCCGAGTTGTTTGATCGCCAGATCGAGCTTGCGCTTGCCGATGAAACACCAAGGACACACCACATCCGCCCAGACTTCGACTTCCATGCGGGCCCCTTACAAAGAACGTACGTCCCTGTCAGCCCAGAAGTCATACGCACAATGATTGCCCGAGACTCGTATTTGGTGAAAGACTACGGCGATGCTGACCGCTACGTTCATGGCCTTCATGTTGTCTGCAGCTGCTCCCGCGAGTGCGTCCAATGAGCCAGCTGAGCCAACGAGCGCTGAAGTGGGCACCCATGGCTTTGCGAGCCAACGCCCCGAACTGACCGACCTAAAATACGGCTTCCACTTGGGGCTGAACGCCACACTCTCGTTCGACGCGCGCATTGGCCAATGGTTCTACGGCGAGGTGTCTACGCAGCTCACAGGGCTTGCGGCGATGGCCGACCCAAAACGGGGCTACGTCCTGTCGGCATTGCTCTTTGGCGGCGTCGCGATTCCGTTGATCGAGAATTCCAATCTGCGACTCACCTTGGACGTGGGCGCCCACGGCACTTATTTGCACTCGTTCCCGGAAAACCTGCTGGCCATTGGTGTGCTTGCGGGCCTCCGCATTGTGCACCACTCGGGGTTCACCTTCGCTTTCAAGCTGCCGCTCATTGGCTTTGCGGGAAGTCCGGACATCCCACGCGGCGGACTACTCTATTATTACATGGCGGCGATCATCACCGTTCCGGTGATCACCTTTGGCTATACGTTCTGAAAAGGGACAAACAAGCACAGTCACCGATGACGCCGCCGCAAGCCTAACAACAGCAGCAGTGCAAGAACTAACGTGGCGCCCGAGTCATCGCCTGAGGCACTGCACCCTTTTTTCGGCTGCTGGCCCACATTCAAATCAGCGGGCGTCGCTTCTTCCACAACGACGAAGCTAAACTCGGCGAAGGTGGCCGTTTGGCCGTCCGTGTTGGTGATGACAATCGGCGCTGGTCCGGGGTCTGCGGCTGGTGTGGTGCACGTCCAAGTCATTCCGTTTACCGCACAAAATTTCGCGTCGAGCCCGCCGAAGCGAACCGTGGCACCCGGGTCGATATTGCTGCCAACGATCTCGACGAGTGTCCCACCAGCCGCGTCCACGACTGTAGGAGAAACGCTGGTGATCGTGGGTGCTGCGACGAGCCTGAACGCTCCCACTGCGAGCGCCTGCTGGGCATCTGGGTTGCGCACCACGACGTCAGCGAGTCCGGCGGTGGGTGCTGCCGCGCTCACGGCGGTGATCAGCGTGGACGAGACGACAACCACCGACGTCGCAGCAACGCCTGCAACGAACACCGTCGCGCCCGCTTGAAAATTGGTGCCAGTCACTTGCAGCGCAGTGCCGCCGGCTTGCGGCCCCGATGCAGGTGCTACGAGCGCCAGCGTCGGTGGATCCGAATAACGAAAGGCAGCGACGAGCTTGGTGCTTTGGCCATCGGCGTTTGTAACGCTCACATCGACCGTCGTGTTGACCAGACCCGCCGGTGACACGACACTCAGCGACGTGGGTGACACATAGGTGGTCGCAAGCACCTGCGCACCGAAACGGACGACACTGCTCGGCGTGAAGTTTGAGCCCGAGAGAATGGCGTTCGTTCCACCAGCCGGTGGACCACCTATGGGACTCACACCGGTGAGGGCGGGCGCGAGCTCTCCGAACAACGCCACTGCGCCTTCGTAGCTGCCGCTTCCGACTGGGTCAGCGGCGTTGAGCAGCGGAAGCGCGCTCGTCAGATCGTTACTGAGACCAACGAACATCCGGCCAAATGAATCGACAGCAAGACCGCCGCTGTAGTCATCGCCCTGCGAGCCAAAATAGGTAGCGTAGGTCATCTGCTGAGAGCCATCAGCGGGCATACGGCCCACCCAGATGTCACGGCCTCCTGTGCGGGCAGAGCTGAACGCATTCGCGGTGACCGGAAAATCGTTCGATTCCGTTTCGCCTAAGAGAAACAGCTCATTGCCCCTCACCGCGAGCGAGTTGATGTTGTCGAGCGCTTCGCCGCCAAGATGCGTCGAGAACGCATAACCGCTGCCGTCGGCGAGGATACGCGTGATCACACCTTCGCGACCGCGGGGCAGCGGGTAGAGCCCAGTCCCAGGCGAAACTGGGTAATTCGAAGAGTCGGTCCGACCTGCAAAGATGCAATCCCCATTCGCTGCCGCCGCAACCGCGGCCGGGATATCAAGCGCGGAGCCCCCAAGGTAGGTGGCGAAGGCCAGCGACAGATCTGGAGCGATGCGAACGGCGACGATGTCCTCGCCTCCTGGTCGCGTCGCAGTCAGCGCATTAAACGTGGGCACCTCGGCGCCAGGAGGGACCGTTGGATAAGTGAGGAACGCGACACACACGCTACCGTTCGGCGCGACCGCAATGTCGCCAGGGTAGTCCGAGCCCTGACCGCCAAAATAGGTCGCAAGCAACGGCCCTAGCCCACGTTCACCAATACGAACGTAAACGCTGAGCTCACCTGCCCCCGTGTACGCGCTGAAACCATTCACCACAGGCAGATCGTTGGACCACGTCCGAAACATCAAATACAGGCGGCCGCCCGGGCCAAAAGGTGCATAGGCAAGCCGAGGCGTGTCTTCGTAACCGGCACCACCAATGTATTCGCGATGAATGAGCTCAGCGCCGCTAGGCGCAAGCGTAGCAAGGAAGACGTCCGTGGGTCCTGAAAGCCCACCAATGGTGTAACCTGTGGCTGTCGGCAGATCAGTCGCTTGTGTGTCGCCGGCGAAGGTAATGCGATCCGAGCCTTCGACGACGACTGTTTGCGCGGCGACCGATTGGCTCCCGCCAAACTGCGTGATCCAGCTCAGCTGACCGTTGCTCGTGTACTTGGCAATGAAGGTGTCACGCGTGCCAGTCGGGGGGGTCGGACCTGAGCGTGTGCTCGCAATGTCGGTGCTCGACGTGGATCCCACAGCGATGAAGCTTCCGGTTGAATCAACCGCAACATCGGTGACGCCGTCGAAATCAGAGCCGCCCACGTAGCTCGAAAACAACAGGGTAGGATCGACAACGACTAGCGCAGTCAATGGCGAGACATGCTTGCCGCGTAGGCGAACGAAACCGTCGGCGTCGCGGGCAAAACCAAGACCAAAGTCGCTCGCTTGCCCAAACACTTGCGCCGGCGCTGTGAACAAATGGCCTGGCCGATTGCGCAGCACGAGACCGCCATCCACCGAGAAGCCGACCGGTTCATCACTCTCTACGGCCATGCGCACGTCGTCCGGATTGGCCCCTGGGTGCAGCTCCAGATCGAACTCGAGCGTGCGCTGCGTCGCATAAACCACGAGATCGATCGCATGATAGAGATCGCGCACGCGAACTTTGGCGTAACGCGTGGCGTGCACAACGTGCCTACGCGGATCGTTTCCGATGAAGTGATTCGCATAACCCGGCAAGACGTCTTCGCCTTCGAGCTGTGCATGCGTAGACACCCCGACAAATTCAAATGTCGTCCGCTCGCCGTCTGGAGAGCGAACAATCAAAGCATCGCGTCGCACCGCCACAGCGCCGTTGCCGCCAAAGCTGAGGAACGCGTCGAAATGGTCCGAGGACTGACCATGATTCGCCTCGAACCACACCGAAACGGGAGTCAAGGACGTTGCAGAAGGCGCGCCGACCAGCGCAAGCACAAGGAAGAGGCTCATCCGTCAACTTTAGCCGCAAGCGCTCGCTAGCGCACGACACAGTCAGTGCGGTCTGTTGCGGCGCATTCTCCGCAGAAACACCCCGACAAGCGAGGCCAAGATCAACCCCGCGGCAAGCATCATGCCCACGCGCGGTGCCCAGCGTTCAAAGCGGGCAATGCGCTTCATGGCCAGGTCGCTCGCCATCGCTTGCGCGCGTGAGAACTCGGGAACGGGACAGGGGCCGTCCATAGAGAAGTCCACGATCGCGCCGTGTTTGACGTATTTCGAATACAGACGGATGCGGTCGCCGCCAAAACGCATCGCGTGACAAAGCAGTGCCGCATAGGCCTGCGATCGAGCAGGGACTAAGTCGGCCGCGTGTTCGCTGAGCGCTGCCGCAACCTGGCGGTAGTGAAAGCGCTCGTTCGGTTGCGGCGCGGTACTTGCGCAGCGGGACCGCTCGGCAGCGCTCATGAAGCGAGTGGGATTTCGCTTGTTCATGGCTTCTTCGTCCCAATCGCTCAACGCATCCATGGGCCTGTACGCACCATCGTAGAGCTTCCAATCGGGCGCCCATTCCGTGCCGCGTAGCTCCATGCCGTGTTCTCTCAGACGGGTCGCCTGCCAAAACAAAAGCTCGGCACGCGCGATCGGATCGGTCAAAGCGTTGCTGCGAACGTCGCTCATCTCGAAGCGTTCGACCAGAGCCGTCACCTCCGTGTACTTGCGCGCGAGCGTGTAGTTCCCTTCACGCAGGGCGCGTCTCGCGAGGAGCTGAGGCAGGCAATGCTGCGGCCAGCCAGACTCGCCGCACACACTGCCCTTCCAGTTGTCCAAGAAAGTATCGAGTTGCTCGGCGGAGACCAGTCTCTCTGCCACATATGCCGCATCTTGATAATAGAAGCTGGTCTCGTACTTCTCGCCGAGCAGCAGCGGCAGCGCGCGCAGATAGTCACCCTTGGCGAGGATCAGCGTCGCTAACTCGGCGCGAGCGCGCGCTTTCATGAATGGATTCTTCAGCATCGCTGCCGCGGCTTGCAGCTGGGGCTCTGCGTCTTTGCCATCGAACAACGCGAGCTTGGCTTCGACCCACGGCATCAGGCCAGCGATCAGGGCGCTTTTTGCTTTGCTCACTCGCCGAGCTTCTTCCACGCGGCCGTAGCGGTAGAGTGCTGCAGCGAGCACGTCGGCTGAAGCGAAACGTCCGCGCTTCACGATGAGATCGAGCGCATGCTGGATCTCTTTGTCCAGCGTGCCAAAACCGCCGCGCGTGTAGGCGAAGAGAGAGATCAAAGACTCACTCAAAGGATCTGCGAGCGCCGCTTGAAGCCGGCTGGGATCCCGCAGCAGCATGCGAGAAACAATGAGCAGCGAGACATTGGCGCTGCTGTCACCGAGCGCCGCTTGCTTCGCATAGAGTGCGATCGCTTCGGCATCGCGATGTTCCGTGAGCAGTGCGCCTGCTTTATCCCCGAGCCCCTCCTCTGGCGCTGGGTTTGGGACGAGCTTCTGCGCCCAATCGTCGAAGCGCGCATCGATGAGCGTGGCGACGGTCTTCTCGCGATCCATCAGTAGGTGAGGCGCGAAGTCGGGTCCGCAGGCGAGGAGCATCCAAAGAATCATCGCACCCATCCTAGGCGAACGGTTTCACCTGGCCGAATGAAGCGGGCACGGGTTGGGGTGAAGCAGCTGCCATCCCACGCGAAGCCCGCGCTGCCATCGCCGCGAGCGGCCTCCACACACGCGCGCTGAAACAGCGCATCGACTCCGCCCCTATTGTGCACCTCGACGAAACGCGCGCCGTTCGCGTGAGCGACGCTGGCCACACGCAGATCGCTCGCGCCCACTCTGTTTGTAACGACGGCATTCAACGTGCGGCGAGACCAAGTCGACGCATCAGTCTCTACGGGCATACGAAACCACGCGATGCCTTCGAAACCTGGCGGCGGCGCAGCGTTCAGCGCACGGGCAAACTCGGCCACCGCCGCCGGATCCGCAGCGATGATGCTTCCGTCTGAAAGTGTCGTGCCGTACGTAGGCAAAGCCACCGAGAAACGTACGTTCGGCATCTTGGCAATCGCGCGCCAAGCGGCCTCAGCGTCGAAGAGCACCGGAGCTGACACCGCATGCACCTGCAGCGTCACAGCGTCGACATAAGCAAAAGTCGTGTGCCCAAGCCACGCAGGAAGCGCTGTGATGCGCAGCTCCTTGCCAAGCGCATGGGCGCGTTGCCTAGCGTCTTTCAACACAGCCTCGTAGTCGAGCAGCTTGCTCGTTGGGCAATCAAAATCGAGCTCGATCGCACGCACGCCCGGGGACGCTGCGGCAATGTCGAACAGCGCGTCCAATGAACCGAGTTGGTCCAAGCGGGCGACGATCGAAACAGCCTCCCGCGCAAACAGAGCGGATTGCCTACGAATGACCACACCATTCTCGATGACGAGCACCGCCAGCTCACGATCTGTCTGAGCACTCGCGGCTATGACGTCACGCGAATCACTGCGTTGCCAGACGTATTCGCGATCGCCCGCAATCAAGAACAGAAGAAGGAGCACGTTGTTTGCAAACCATGCCCGCTGGAAAAAATCTAAGAACCGGCCGTAGCAAACCCGTGAACACGCCATTTCCTTAGCAAGTCGCGCGCACGTTCGATGCGAGGTTCAATCGCGTTAGTGTTCCCGTAGGCGAGTGCGCCGATGATGAGTCAACAAAAGGACAACACGCCATCCCACTCACTCTCGACACCCAAGCTCAAGCAATGTTGCAGGCTTTTCAGGCGCGAACAGGAACCATTTCGCAACAAGTCGAACAACTCATCGAAGCAGCGCAAACCACGCCGCAAAAGCTCAGCGCGGAGCAGCTCGAGAAAGTGTTGCTCGCGGCCATGCCGCAACAGCAGAAAACGATTCAGCAGTGCAAGAAGATCGCGCTTTGTTATCACCCAGACGGCACGAACCTCGGCTTTCTCACGCAGATTCTCGATCTGCAGATCGAAAAAATCGATCGGGTGGTTGAGAACAGTCGACAGCCACCGGTGCGAGTCGATCCGCTCACGGTCAAGCTCAGCATGGCTCCTGACGCAAAATACCTCTTGCTGTTCAACGCACGTGACGTGGATGAAAATGGCCGTCCACTGCTCATGAAGGTGGTTGCGCGCGAAGGCTTCGATCCAAAGACGCTCGACTTGAGCATCTACCGTACGCAAGCGAACAATCAGCCAGATGTACAGACTGTTCCGGCCAACGTCGACTTCGTCGAAGTGAACGACGAGCACGAAAGCGAGTTCAACTTTGGCGACCCCGTGAAGGTCGTGTCGCTCAATAACAAAGGCGACGAGCTCTCCGCCACGGTGAAGGTCAATCCGCGCAACGTTCACACTACAAAAACGTATCGCCCAGACAGCCCGAATCGCGACCGTTTGCTTCGTACGGAAACATCTGAAGGTCGTGACGCAATTCCCGTCGCGTTCTTCATGAAGCGCCTCAAGTTCGACCTCGCCCTCAGCGTGGACCCGTGGTCCACGACGTTGCAGCCAGAGTATTTCAAAGCGGAGTTGAGATTGGACCGCGGTTTTGTCTTTGAACCAGGCTCGTGGGCTCATGTCTCTGTCCTTGACGGCGCAGTTAGCACCGGCGTGTCAGAAGCAGACGCTCAGCTCCTTGGCTCTCCCGCCACGAACAATTCAGTGGAGCTCGTACGCGCCAGCAAGTTCGCAAACATCCTGAACGCGGACGTTGTCGTGCGAACTCGGGGCGCTGGCGATGCGCCGAATGCGCAAAGTGTAAACACATTCAAACTGCGTGACCTTCTCTACACAGATGCGCGCCAAACCACCCTCGCAGGCTTAGCGGTAGAAGGCTTTAGTGAGAGGGGGCTCCGGTTCGAAGACGCAAGCGCCGCAGGTATCAACGCGAGCAAGTCGCCAATTGCGAACGATCCAGACGGTCAAAAGATCTCGCTGCAGCTTCCTGAAGGCTTGTTGAAGAGCAACGGCGCCAGTGTCGATGGCTACAAGATGGTCGTTGGCTACGTTGGTCCGGATGGGAAATTCATAGAGGTCGCGAGGCAGGTCATAGACAACGCGCAAAGCAGTCGAGCCATGGCGGTATCGTTCGACATCGACGACAGTAAGCCGTTCAACCTAAACAATGGCCAGCTGCAGGTGCGCACGTTCTTGCCCTCGGGCGTGCCCGGCGACTTGATTTCGATTTCCTACCGCGACATTCCATGGGCGAGCGCCTCGCCTGGCCAAGCGCCTATTCTTTGAACCCAAATCCAATTGGGCCAGGTCTAAGTTGGCATGAAAACGCTCGCCTTAGCCCTTTGTCTGCTTGCTAGCCCTGCGTTCGCCGAGGCCCCGGCCAGTCGTCCCGTGAACACCACGTACGGGATCCGCATCGACGGCGATTCGTCCCACGAGCATCGCATCATCTTGCCGATCTTGTTCAATTGTGCTCGACCTTGGCGTTTGCCCAAGGAATGACCGACGACGAGATTGCTTGGCCGCTGTGACCCCCTTCTTGTCACTGCCGGCCACCTGCGCGCTCTCCTTTGGCATTGTCGTTTACGCGACCGCCCGCTGATGAGCGTGCATCCAACGCCTAAGGCGCGACGCGCACAGTCACTTCTTGACCGTAGTGATCGCTGAGCGGTCCTGTTTTCCCGCCGTAGGAAAAGTCTTGCGTGAACGCGATGGCGGCCGAGTCCACGTGCACGCGGCCCTTGGGGTCACGCGCGAGCACGTAATCAAGGCGCGCAGGCGACTCCGTGCCTCCGTATTGCTGGAAGTAGAGCACGTTGCAGTCCACGCCCGTGAACACAGTCTTTGGTGTCGCCTCGCAATAACCTTCCACACCAAGCGGCAGCTCCGTAGAGCGTGCGAATTCGTTGGGCACCAAATCACCGAGTGTAATGTCAGCGACGGCATCGGCTTGGGAACGGCCACGCACAGCGAGGTCAGTCAGATCGCCGTAGTGCAGCAGAATGGGATACGAGAGCGTGTTCGCAAACCAATCCGGCACGGGCTTACCTTTGGGATCCAGCCACACATCGTTCTTGTAATATGGCGCGGCGTTCATATCTCCACCGACGAACACAAGGTCGCTGTCGCGCGCGTAGCCCTGCAGGTGCAGCGTCAGATCACGAACGTTGTGCATGCGGTTCAAGTAGGCGTCAGGAAACGGCGCTGTGTGGGTGTTGTACAACACCACAGGGCCAATGCCGGCCGCGCTAAAGCGCAAGTACTGAAAGCCGCGGCTGAAACCGTTGGCAGGAAAGAACTCGGGCGTGGAAATGTGCTGATAGGGCTCGCCGCCTACTTCATCGGGTCCCGCAGCCAGCGAGCTTCGCACCGCAATCGCGAGCCCGTCCGTGTAACCCTTGCGCGAGGTGGTTGCGACCCAATAGCCGTGCGTTGCGGCAGCGGCTTTCAAACGGTCCACATCAACACTCCGCCACACTTCTTGAAACATCAAAATGTCATAACCAGCGCTGAGCACCGCATCGAAGAAGATGGGCGCGCGCAGCTCGATGTCCGGCGTGTTCGTGTAAGGTGCAAAGCCGAACAAGGTCACATCGAGAAGACCAACGTTGTACGTGAGAATCCGTAGTGGAACAGCGTCCGCTGCAGCTGGCGGATTGCTCGCTTGTTGCTCATTGAGCAGCGCCGTCGGTGTGGGGCGCCCTGAAAACACTAATGGTTTCTCGTACAGGTCACCGAGCGTGTAAGCGTCATAGCCGTCTAGCGCGCCTGCGTAGTGCGCAAAGCGCGGCAAATCCGCGAGTCGTAATGCGTCCGTAGCGGCCTCGCCAATAGGCGTTGAGCGAGGAGTACAGGCCACAAGAAATCCAAGAGCGATCGCAACGCGCATGTAGCCGCTATAACGCAATCGCCAGGGCTTGGCACGAGAGACGCGAAATGCGCGAGCCTATCGCATGTCGAGGCGTACCGCTGCTGCGCCAGCAGTTGCGTGCGATAGGACAACCGTTAGAACGTGACGCCCTTCGGCTCGGGCGCTGGCGCCGTTGACATAAAGCTGTGTGGCTTGCGTGACGCTGGTAACCGATCCCGCGACGGTTGCTGCGAGCTCAAACAAAGTGCCAACCTGCAGATCATCGATGTACACTTTCACAGTGTCGAACGAACTGGTGTTTCCTACGACCGCGGCGCGCATCCGTAAGAGCTTCGCCAGATCCGTTTCCCAAGCACCCGTGATGTCGAAGGTCTTTCGGAAAAGGTAGTCGCCCGCAGGACAGGCCGTGAGGCATTGGGCGCTCGCAGCCATGTAGCGCGAGGCGTTGGTGGTTGGCGCCAAGCCCGCAAGCGACGTAAACACGTCATTTGACGGCGGAGGATACGCGTTGTTCGCCGCCGTCGTCACTGCGCCCCACGCGCTGACGTCTTCGCTGCGCGCGTTTCGAACGGTCGCTGTGCCAAGTGGCACAACCTTCGCGCGCCACGACCCGTCGGACACGATCGGTTTGCCAGCCCACTCAGCCTGCTCCCACATACGCAGGTAGGCCTCAGCACCTCGGTAGATGGGGTCGACATGCTCATCCGTGAGACCAACGTTTTTCAGATCGGCAATAAACTCCGGGATTTGCCCGACTGTCGCAACACCACGCGTGTTGTAGTCGAAAGTGGCGCCTGTGGCGTGTGAGCTTCGCCATGGAGAAATCGTGGTTGCAGGGAGATTGCCTGGCTGTTTCAGAGTGCTGGTCGTCGAGTTGTAGGCAAAGTCGCTGCCGCCGCAGACCGTGACACCGGTGGAAACTGTTACGGTTGACCCCGGAGGACGCAAGTAGCGGGCGGCAGGCATATCGATCAAGCCGTTGAAGTCGCTGCCGATAGCAAGACCGCCGCCAACGGCATCGAAGTACGCATCTTTGGTCAGACCAGCTGTACGCGCAGCGTTTGCTGACGTCACTAGGACCGACTGCGCGTGTGCGAACGAGCGTGCACTCGGCACGTTGCACTCCGGCACGGGGTTCCCTGCAGGAGCTGCGGGCAAAAGCGATCGGGCGGCGAAGTGCTGATTGATACGCGGCGCCACTAAACCGCGGTTTCGGAGCAGGTTACTCATGTCGAAGCCGTCGAGACTGCGCTCAGGATCTTCTACGTAAGCTGGATTGGCAGCGGGAAAGTTTGCGTGAAACGTGGCGTGTCCGGCCGACAGTGGGTAAGACCGCGCTGCAGTCATCTCGTAGATCTGACGACGCGCCACCGCCGTCAGATGGTCGACGTCGATGATGACGCCAAGATCCATCATCTCCTGAATGGCCCAGCGACCGATCTGCGTCATCCCCATGGCATTGCAGTGGCCCGTGCTGTTGTCGTCGTTATAAGCGACGTCAATTGCAGGGGCGCCGATGCGCAAGGTGCCAAAATATTGCACACCTGGAGTAAAAAACGCCGCGAACACGCCGTTCAAAACCCACTCCATCGCTGCCCAGTAGGTATGGTTCGACACTGGGTCGATGAGGTTCTTCGCTGGCAGACGGTAGCGGCGTGTCTCGGCACCCGACCCCTGAGGCACGGGCATACGATTTCCCCAGTCGTCGAAGAAAGCGGCGGGCCATTGGCCGCAGTTGTTCGTACCGTTCACTTGCTCGTTCTGGTTGTTGGCAATGTTTGTGTATGAGGGTCTGATGCGGCCCGCCGGCAGGGCTGCCGCGGACACACCCGCGGCAAGCGGTTCGCCTGGCCAGTGACCGTTCATATGCCAGCCAAGACCAGTGAAAAACGCGTTGTAAAAAGACGCACCAGCAATCGCGCTATCTGCCAGATGCACCGGGAACACGTGCCTAACGCCGCGGTCATACCACTCACGTACTTTCGTTGCGACTGCGGCTTTGGTCGTCAGCGTGCACGTCACCGGATTCTGGTCCATGCACTCTTTGCCAAGCACTTCTTCGAACTCGATGCCGAGCACAACAGCGAGCTTGCCTTGCGCAATGGCTTTGCGCGCCTCCTCAGGCGAATAAACGATCTTGAACCACTCCGCATTCGTCTGCCGTAGAGGGTTGGTCGCATCAATGGCGGTTTCGAAGTCCTTGGCTGCCTGCAGCGACGCGATGATATTCCCCACGTCGTCGCAATAACTCTGGGCTAAGGCGCGGGCATTGGAACCAGCAACCTGCGCTTCTGGACCAGCCAAGAGTCGCGACGCACAGATCTCGCGATTCGTTTCGGCGAGCATTGTGGCCATGCGCAAACCGTACGCATGCGCGCGCTTGAGCCAGCCGTTCCACATCTGCTGGTGCGTGAACAGCTGCGCCGTCGGCCAGCCGGTAAAGTTGGGATACCCGTCGACGTGGTGGATTGCTGTGTTCGCTCCGATATTGCGCTGGATGCCGTCAGAGCGTGTGAAACACCCCGTCGCGGTGGGGGAGCCACATCCCGACGTCGTGCTCAAGTCTTCGAACCAGCCTGGATCATCGAAGGTAAACTGGGCCTGGCTTGTACCGTAGCTCGGGGAATTTCTGTTGTACCAACCACCGTGTGTCGCGCCGCACGAGGTCAAAGCCTCATCCTCTCTTCCGGCGACGCTGCCGTGTAGCCATGCGAAGCTCTCGCGACGCGTCCATTCCGCAGGGTACGTGTCGACGAGATGCGACGATGCTGGGCGTTTTGCGCCAAAGCCAAACTCGTTGAACATGTGCGTGTGCACGTCTGCCCATCCCCATGCGAACGGAATCGCAACCGTCGAAGATGCGCTCGCAAAGTGTGTCGCGGTCACCCAGTTCGAGTTGTAGATTTTCACGACCCGGTAGACGACGTTATTTCTTGGATGTTGACCTGTCAGGTCATCGGCAACGCAATAGGCACTGCCGTAGTTGTGACCAACGACGCAGCTGCTCAACGTTGGGCCACTGCGGCTCGTGAGATACGGCTCGTAGTACGAGCCAGCCGGAGTGAGCGTGCCAATGATGAAGTCGTCACGGTAAATTTGGATCGCCGAAAGCAGCATGGTGTCGTATTGCCATGGCTGAATCACGATTTGTGCCGAGGGCACGGTATACTTGGCTCCGGTGACACTGTTGGTCTTGACCGTTTCGCTCACCGACACGGTTGCGCTCGCGCCTGGCGGCGTGATTCGTGGAGCCCCCCAAAAGGTCGCGACCTTTGCATTCACGCTGGTCCAAGTGTTCGTGTAGTGGTTCCAGTTTTGCCCTAGCGCACAGACCGTGTATTGGTTGTCTGGAAGCGCGGTGGGGTACATGAGCTCTCGCATCGGCTTGTTGGCCCCAGACGGATCGGCTCCCGGGAAGTTGCCCAAGGAATTGGCGGTGGTGCTTGCCGTCGTCGTGTTGCGATAGCTCACCCAGATGTTCTCTGTTCCGCTACTAGTGTAGTCCATGGCGAGCTCGGTGGCCGCAGGGTAAGGGTAAGTCGAGGCGAATGACTGCACTGGCGATGCGTTCGCGTTGCCGTTGTTCGCGGCAAGCGCAAGCACGCAGTAGTCGCCGACGAGGTCGATCGTATACTTCACGTTCGGGAATGCCGGAGGAGGAAAGTCCAAGGGGTAAACCAAGTCGAGCTGCGATGGTACGACGAAGCCGTCGCGGGGCATTGGCCAAAATGTAAGCCGCATGGCCTCGCCAAGTTGCCCACCAATCTCGGGGTTCATCAGATCCGGCGCTAGCTCGCCGAGGGAGATGGTGACCGGCAGCTCACTCTTTGGGTCGAGTTGCGCGAGCAAATCACTCACGAAGTAGGAATCCTGACTGCGGAGCAGCTCCCGCGCCATGCTCATTCTTTCTTCCGGCTGAGCTTCACTCATGGCAGCGAGAGCGTCGCCCAACTTCTGCGAAGTAGGATCTTCTGACGCCCTTAGGTCGCTTATGGTCTGCGCGAGCTGTTCTGGAAACGACTCGATGAAAGCGCCGCTGTAAACAGCGATTTGCAGGGAGGTGATGCGGCCTTGGCCAGCGCTACGCTCGCCGTAGTTGTACCCTTCTTTGAAGCCGCCTTCGGAACCCGCCTTGTAGCCTTCTTGCGGCGAACCTTCAAAGACCTCCAACGCGTTGAAGATGAGTCGGTTACCTTCAACGGAGAGGGTTGGTGCCTGAAGAAACAGCCCGTCCCCTTCGCCATTAGGAGGGGGGGCTGCTGCCGCTGTTTGTCCATACAATCCAGAGCTGCATGACAACAGAAGGATGAGTAGGCGAGTTCTCATACCGCCAGACTGTGCATCTAGCGCGCCAGCGCGCCTTCGCCGGAAACATTCATTTTCCTCGAAAAAACCCCATCAAGATTCGAACAATTAGCTCAATAAAGTGCATCAAAATGTACCAATTTGAAAAGCAGGTTTTCCAACAACGAACGGCGGCCACAGCCGATGACTTGGACATGGCAAACCCTGCTGTCACCTCGTTTCGCGCGCGCCCGTTTAGCATCGGAGCCGATGTCGGCTTTCCAACTGGCGCCGGCGTGCGAGCGGGTTACTCGCCCATGCCCGAGCTCGGCATTGAAGTGCATGTCGGCACACTTCTCTTACTAAACGTGTTCGGCGCAGACTTGAGCTATCGCCCCCTCGCTGGTGCGTTCAACGTCTCCCCTTTTGTTCGCCTCGGTATCAACGCCGTACAGAGCAGCTTGTTTGGTGGCCCTGCTTGGCAGCCCATGGGTGCTGTGCAAGTGGGCGGCGAGTGGCGAAGTAACGGCGGCTTCTCGTTAAGCGCCGGCTTTGGCGCAGCACTCACGTCACCAGGTGGCAGAACCAGCGTCATCCCAGGCGGCACCGTGAGCATTGGCTACGCGTTTTAGAGCTTGTGTAGGCCACCGCTTCCGCACTGGGCGACACACCGCCGTGCAGGACGCGCAATCTTCGAGCACATCGTGAGCGCATTGCCACAAAGCCTCCTCGTCGCTGCGACCGTCGGCGTGGCCCCACATGAAGGGCTTGGCACGAGACGCGCAAAATGCGTAAGCGCGTTTGGTGACCGATCTCGAACAAGCCTGGGTGCGCCAGCTCGTCCTCACCTGGCGAGAGCTGAACGAGCGCTATTTTCGAGGCGCCATGAAGCTACCGACGCTTGTCCTCAGCGACGGTGAAGCGCGGCTAGGCGTCTACTCCCCGGCCACGAGGCAAATCTCGCTCGCTCGCGCCGTGTGTCGCGATCGCCCGTGGGGTGTTGTCGTCGAAGTGCTCAAGCATGAAATGGCGCACCAATTCGTCTACGAAGTGCTCAAAGTCGTCGATGAAAGCGCGCATGGTCCCGCTTTTCGCGGTGTGTGCGAGCGCATGGGCGTAGACGCTGCTGCCGCGGGGATGCCGCAAGCTGCGACCGAAGCCCTCCCAAGCGATGAGTACGGCCGCCTACTTCAGCGCGTCACTAAACTACTCGCGCTTGCGGAAAGCCAGAACGAGCACGAAGCACGCGCCGCGATGAGCGCCGCCCAGAAGCTCATGCTCAAGCACAATTTGGACATGCTCGCGCTGCACGCTCCTCGCGGCTACGGCTTTCGCGAGCTGGGCACACCTCGCGGCCGCATCTTCGAGCCAGAACGCCTCGTCGGTTGTTTGCTCAGTGATCACTTTTTCGTCGAAGCAATTTGGATCCCGAGCTTCAACGCGAAAGATGCCAAGCCCGGCCGCGTGCTCGAAGTCTGCGGCACGCGTGAGAACTTGGACATGGCGGAATACGTGCACGGGTTCTTGCACCAAACTGCAGAGCGGCTGTGGCGAGAGCACAAGAAGAAGACCGCGACGCGCAGCAACAAAGACCGCATCGCGTTCGTTGCCGGCGTGGTGCAAGGCTTCGAAGAAAATCTCGCAGCCAAAGCACGCGAGAACAAAGCGCAAGGCCTCGTCTGGGTGGGTGACGCGGATCTCACAAAATACTACCGCGCTCGCCACCCCTACGTGAGGCACACGCGCCACGTAGGCGCTACGGGTGACGCGCGTGCACACGGACGGCAAGCGGGTCGCGGCATCGTGCTGCACAAACCACTTCACTCGCACGG
>JBIKMD010000238.1:0-6465 GCA_044359465.1 Myxococcota bacterium | reverse complement strand
TGTAGGTCCCGCCACGATTGTGGTCGAAAAAAACGCGTTCAGCGGCGACGTCCCCGTAAGCACCGCGGGTCGCTATCAGCTCGAAATTTTGGCCGACACCAAAGAAGGGCCGCACGTGGTGGCCAATCGCGCCGTCTATGCCTGCGTGCCCAAACCGGTTCGGCCCGCTAAACCAGCGGCACGTTCCGACGCCGCACCAGAAACGCGGATGCTCACCCTGATGAACGAGGCAAGAAAGAAGGCGGGACTTGCGCCGCTCATCGCCAATCAGGCGGTGGCCAAAGTGGCGACCGCCCACGCGGTAGACATGCGCGACAAGCGCTACTTTGCACACACGGCAAAAGCCGGCAGCACACTCGGCGACAGACTGAAGAGCGCGAGCATTGCGTACAACAAAGCCGCGGAAAACCTGTCTGCGGCCCCGGCTGCAGACGACGCGCATCAGTCGCTGATGAGCTCTCCTGGGCACCGGAGGAACATCCTCGACCCTGAGCTGACCGACGTAGGGATTGGCGTCGCGGAGGCGCCGTTGTCGAATGGCGAACCGAACCTGCTCTTCGTCATCGACTTCATCACCCCGCCAAAGTCGAGCTCACCCTCTGCGTTCGCTGAAGAAGTGCTCACGGTGCTCAACCAACTGCGCGCGCAACGCAGCGAAGCACCGCTCAAGAGCGACGCACAATTGAAACAGTTCGCGATGGACCATGCGCAAGCCATGGCTGAGGCCGAAACGCTCGCGTATCAGCCTTCGGACAAAACCTTCTTTTCGGAGCTTCGCGCGCTGACAAATGGCAGAGACTCGGACGCGGACTTATTCGTCACCAACGATGCAGAGGTAGTCAAAAAGTCGCAGAACGCCGATAAAGTAGCGAGCAAAGTGGCGATTGGGGTTGCCCAAAAGTCCACAAAACGCTTTGGCGAAGGCATGTTCTTCGTCACCGTCATCTACGTGCGCTAGGAGTCTCGACCATGTTCGCTTCGATTTTGTGTCTTCAGCTCGTGCTGAGTGCTGGGGACCTGACCATAGACCCCAAAGCAAAAGCAGCGATTGATCGCCTGGACAAAGCCTGGGCCGGCGTGAAGACCGCTACCTACAGAATGAAAAAACACGAGCGCATGCGCAATGACAAAGAGTCTCGAGAAGAGAACTTCGTCAAATTCCGAAAGCCTGCGGACGTGTACATCAGCTGCATCAAACCTTGCGCTGGCCAGGAGGTGATCTACGCCCCAGCAAAGAATGCGAAGCAGCTCCGCGTTCACCCGGGCAGCTTCCCAGACCTAACGCTTTGGCTCGATGTGCACGGGGATTTGGTCATGAAAAACCAGCACCATCCCATCTATCACATGGATGTGGGCTACGGGATCGACATCACGCGCCGCACCTTCAAAGCTGTGGAAAGCGACGCGCAAGGCGAGAAATGCGAGTACGGCGGAACTGTCACGCGTAATGGCAGAACGGGCGATTTGGTGCGTCTGATCGCCGGCAACCGCCCACCCAAAATGGTGGAGGCAAAGAAGGGCGAGACCTTCTTGACCATGGGTCGCCGCATCGGCGCCGACGCGTACATGATGTACGTTGCCAACCAGGACGTCTCTAGCATCAACAGCACACTCGACGGCGGCAAGCTGTACCGGGTTCCCGCGTACTATGCTGAAAAGACCGAAATGGTGATCGACGTCGAGACCGGTTACCTGCTCGATTTGACGCTGTGGAATGGCGACGGCGAGATCTACGAACACTACGAGTACCTAGATTTCGTCGCGAATCCGCCGCTGACCGACCTAGACTTCGACGAGAAGAATCCCGCCTACAAGTTCTAACGCACTGGCCCTGCTTTCCAGCCGGCAGAGTCGTTTCGCTGCGCTTAAACAACAATAAGCGGGCGAGCGCCGATGACGCGAACGTCAAGACTTCTTTACGGTCTTGCACGGAAAGAGTGACAGATGCCGCCACCAAGCACGATTTCCCCGACGCCGCTCACGCCCACGCTGAGGACGCAGGAGGAGGCGGCACCAGAACAAGTGAAACTCGCACCGCTGCGAACCCTGCGCTTCGACGACTACGTCACGGCGCCTAGCGGCGCGACCTATCACGGCGTCAGTATGCGCCTTCTGAGCGGGCTCTCCCCGCCAAAGCCGCTGACCAGTGCACCCAAAGCCGCCCTTGCCGTGCTTCCCGGAGTGGAGCCGCAACCCATCACCGTGGATGCGAGCGGACGCCTTGGCATGGATGGCAACTACAAGAGCGGTGAGGAGCTCTCTGCGATCGTGGGCTTGGCGGCGCTGGGCCTAGCAGACCCATTCTCGAGTATCCGGGACCCGCAAATGCTCGCGGCACTCGCGGGTCGACTCTCCTCGGTTGCGACGGCGCTGCAGGCGAACACGTC
The DNA here is from genome assembly GCA_044359465.1 of Myxococcota bacterium. Taxonomy (GTDB): domain Bacteria; phylum Myxococcota; class JADLHZ01; order JADLHZ01; family JADLHZ01; genus JADLHZ01. The sequence continues at coordinate 4,078 of JBIKMD010000238.1, read as the reverse complement.
TCAAAACGATCAAGATGCGTTGCAGGCAAGGAGCGCAGTGCTGTCGCTCCTGCTTTGCGTAGCGTTACGTGCGCAGACGCTCAGCCTGCACGCCTTGCACGACAAGCTGGCGCGCCTGTTTGGCGAATGCCTCACAGGCGCAGATCCCGAGCTGCGTCAGTTCTACACTGAAGCCGCCCGCACAGCTGTGAACAAAGGCGAAGCACCCGCGTTTGTGAACGCCCCGTGGCTACCGGACGTTTCAGCGCCTCCGTATGCTCAGTGGGAGAAAGACAAAGTCATTCGCGCGCAAATCTACATCGACAACAATGGAACACCAGTGGAGCGCATTGAGACGCACATTGGGCGTATGGGCTTTACGCTCAAACAGACGCGTGCGGATGGTTCCAAGGTCTACCGTAAGGAAGCGTCACGCTCCGGCGCACTCCCAATGGAGGTCGTGCTCGCGCAGCAAAACGGTCGGCCGCCGCTCTTCGAAAAAATGAACGACGCGGCAACCGATTTTGTCGTTTACGCAGGGCACGCTGGTTATGGCGCCACCGTGCGCGAGGCGCTGCAAAGTGGTCAAACACTCGGCAATGGAACCGGAAAGCTCCTTGTGCTCCTCCAATGTTCGGGCATCTACAGTGCGGGAGAAATCACTCAGACGCTGCCTCAGCTGCAGCTCGTCTCAACCACGCGCATGACGAGCGACGCCACCGATATGCCCATGCTCGAAGCGCTCTTTGCTGGGTTTGAAACACGCGCCGATTGGGCAGCGATTCACCGCTCCGTTCAGAAATCCATTGCCGACATTGGAACCAAGGACTGGGCGCGACACTACTTCTATCCGAACCAAGCCGAGCAGGGTTCGAATGTTGATCGTGATCAAGACGGCGTCGCAGATGCGCAGGACCGTCTATTCTCCGTGACGCTCACGGACACGCAACCCAATCTTGCGGTGCTCGCTGGCAGATCAAAAACACTCGCCGCAATGAGCACCAACGGAAGAACGCTGACACGCGCCATAGAAGACACGTCGCTCGTCCTGCGCAACTGCCCAATGTTCGACTCCGCAACGGAGCGCGCCTTGGGCTGGTCAGCGCCCATCCTCAGCGATGGCCTCTTCGATGCGGGCACGAACGACGAAGCGTGTCGCTTCCGCATCGACGAACAAGGGCGTGTCCACGTGGCCATGAGCGTGCGCTACGCGACGGCGTCACAGGCGATCGTCACGCAGATCTTCGCTATCGAGCTCGCGCGCTTCATGGCTGCACGCGGAAAACTGCAGGCGCGGGAAGCAACTGCCCTCGCGCTGAGCTTCATCGAGCGTATTCGCCACCAGGCCAAAATCGAGCGAGACGCTTTTGATGAAGGGCTTTTGTTTGCACGTTACGGCTTGAACGCCGGCGCGGCGGAGTTTGCAATGTTGGCCGCCGGTAATCCTGACGATTTTGCAGCAGAACATTTCAACAAGATCCGCGCCTCGCTCGGAAAAGAACGCTTGGCGAACAACGCGAGCCTCCCCATGGTGCGTGAAGGAAAGACTAGTGCAGAACCGTGGAACGCCGCAGCCTTAGCGCTTTCATTCGGATGGCCTGATGCCATGCTCAGCTCTCTGTCCGGCGGTTTCGTGATGCTGAGGAGCGGGAAGCTCGTTGAAGTCAAAGCCTGGCAAGAAGGCAGTAAGACGCTGGCAATCGAACAAGAAACGAGCCCGAGCGCCGTCGCGCGTGAGAAGCTGACCCAAGCGGGAATTCAGGATGAAGGAAAAAAGGCGGCGCTTGCCACAAACCTTCGTGATCACCTACGTGACTCGCCATCGCTTGCAGATGCGCTCGTAGCGTCAGCGCTTGCGTCCGGTTTTACGTCGGAGGAGCTGCGCCAACTGGGCACCACACTCGACGAGGCGTATTCGCATCTCTTTTACTTTCAGATCACGCCGCTCACCATTACCTCCGTGCGTGCCTACGTGAACGCTTATTCCCATGCGTTGAGGAACCGAGGAGAACGTGGCGCCGCGATGGCCGCGCTTGACGCGCTCGTCGCCACACTCAGCCCAGAACAAAAACGGGCGAACGCGGACAAGCTTGTTGATGCGAACAGTCAAACGCCGCGGGATGAAGCACCGAGCGCTACACTGCAAAGACTAGGAATCACCGTTGCTGACACCACACTCACGGCCATCTACGCGGAACATCGCCTACCGGTGCCAGCGGCGGTGCTCGCGCAACTTTCGCGCACAGGGTCAGCGGAACAGCAGATCCTTGCCGCAATCAAGCTCGCGCGTCAGACGGTGCCGAGCGCTCAGTTTCCTTGGCTCGTGACGAGATTCGTTTCTTCCGAGGAGCGACAACGCATTGAAACCGCGCTGCTATGACCTAGGGCTGCGTCGTCGCCGCCTTAAATTCCAATGACGCTGAGACCAACCGCTCGCGCAGCTTGCGCTTGGCGAATGTCGAAAGTGAGATAACGAAGATCGCTGCCGCCGACCCGAATCGCAGCGGCAAGTGAAGCGCATCGAGCGTTCGTGCGCCGGTCGCTTGCGCAACCTCACTGGCACGCTCGCAAGTGGCGCGATCGAGCTCAACGATGAAGAACCGATCCCAGTCGCGTTCAAACAGCTCCAGCGTTTCACGAAGCTGGGCCCGAGGCACCAGCCGCGCCAGGTTTCCTCGAACTTCGATTTGGGTGTGACGCGCGGTGATCCACGCTGGTTCCGCAAGTAGGTGGCGCTCGCTTTGCGCACTCTCCGCCTCTTCAATGTAGCGCTTCAGCAGCGCGCTGGTGCCCACGTAGAGCACTACTCGCCTCGGTCGTCACGCAGAACATCGCTAATGGACTGTTGCACTCTAACACGCGCAACACCGTGCGGTGCCTTTTCACTCGACGGCGCCGTGATCGACTTGTCCGTAAGGCCTGTGTTGAGGTTCGAGACACCAGGAAGCGGCGCAAGAATTGCCTTGGGACGCCCGTGATCGGTGACTCGACTCACCTCGCCCGCGGCCGCGCGGTCCAGATACTCAGAGAGATGTTCTTTGAGCTCACGAATACCGACATCAATTGTGGTCACAATACGGACGCAATGTAGTCACATCAATCACTAAATCAGTGCAGCTCACAGTGGGGGCGGCGGCTAGGTGCCAGGCTTGCCCGATCCGCCCATCGCAAACTGGTCGCTCAGACCGAATAGGGCCGGAGCACCCGTAGAATCTCTTCGGTGAGCGGCAGCGCCTTAGCCACAGCGAGCTCACTGCAGACCACGATGTACTGCAGTACGGCGCACAAAGTGCCGTCGTGTTTCTTCACTTCGAGCGCGAAGGTCACGCTCGAGCGGCCAAACTTTTCGACGCGTGTTTCCACTTGAACCTGATCGCCAAAACGCAGCGGCGATTTGTAATCGATGCCAAGATGAACCGTTGGCAGGCCAATGCCGCTTTGAATGAGACGCGCGTAGGACCCAGAGGCGTCTTGCTCGAAGATACGTTCGAGCGACTCGTGCGCCATCACTGCGTAATTGGGGAAAAAAACATAACCCGCGCCATCGACCTCATCGAAGCGCACCGGTCGGCGAAATGAAAACAGCATGCGGTCTCATAGCCACCAGCGAAGCGCGGCATCAACGCCCGCTAGCGTAACAAGCGAACAAAAAGGCGCTGAGAATGTTCGAGAGCGCATGGAAAATAATCGAGCCGAAGACGCTTCCAGTACGCGCGCGAAGCCAACCAAACACGAGGCCCGGGAAAAATGGGCCTAAACGCGTTGGATCGTACTCACCCGCGAAGTGTCCCAGCGCAAAGATGGCAGAGGTGACCGGAATTTCCCAGCCCACATCTGCACCGAACAGCGTCCAGCGTTTCTTCAAAAACAGCTCGCGCATACGCGGCTGCACAAAACCCCGGTAAAACACCTCTTCAGGCAGGGCGACGCCCAAAAAATGCGTCAGCACCAGCGTCAGTGGCTCTTTGGGCAGCGCAAACGCAAAGTGCATTGGCGGCGCTAGGCCAAGCTGCTGCACCACCGTCGTCCACCAATAGTGGTGCCCAATTCCAAACGGCACAAACGCGATCAAACACAGCGTCAGCGCCAGCCGCACGTC